>JAHWKL010000019.1:2819-28203 GCA_019347915.1 Actinomycetota bacterium | reverse complement strand
GGATGGTCATCCCGGCTGCCGACACCATGAAGATGTCGTCACCGCCGTTGGTCGGGATCACCCGCACCAGCTCGTCGTCGCCCCGCAGGTTGATGGCGATGAGCCCACTGCGCAGGGACGAGTCGTACTCGGTGAACTTGGTCTTCTTCACCTGGCCCTTGCGGGTGGCGAAGAACAGGTAGCGGTTGGTCTCGTAGTCGCGGGTGTCGATGACCGCCTGGATGCGCTCGTCGGGCGCCAGGGGCAGCAGGTTGACGATGGCCGTGCCCCGCGCCGTGCGGTCCTTCACCGGTATCTCGTGGGCCCGCAACCGGTAGACCCTGCCCCGGTTGGAGAAGAACAGCAGGTAGGCGTGGGCGGTGGTGGTGACGATGTGGGTGACGTAGTCCTCGTCGCGCAGGCGAGCGCCCTGCACCCCGCGGCCGCCCCGACCCTGGCTGCGGAAGGCGTCGGCTTGGACGCTCTTCACGTATCCCTTGGCCGACAGGGTGACGACGAGCTCCTCGTCGTCGATGAGCTCGAGGTCGTCGATGTTGCCGGGGTCGAGGGTGATCTCAGCCCGGCGGGGCGTGCCGAAGGTCGACCTGACTTCGGCCAGCTCCTCCTTGATGACGGTGCGCAGCCGACCCTCGTCACCGAGGATGGCCTGCAGGTCGGCGATGGTCTCCCGCAGCCCGGTCAGCTCTTCCTCGAGCTGCGAGCGCCCGAGCCGGGTGAGGCGGGACAGTGTCATGTCGAGGATGTGGTTGGCCTGGATCTCGCTGAACTGGAACGGCTCGGCCATGAGGCCCTGACGGGCCGCATCGCGATCGTCGGAGCTGCGGATCAAGGTGATGATCTCGTCGATGAGGTCGAGCGCCTTGAGCAGGCCCTCGACGATGTGGGCCCGGGCCTCGGCCTTGCGCAGGCGGAAGCGGCTCCGGCGGGTGATGACCTCGGTCTGGTGCTCGACGTAGGCGGTGAGGATCTGGGCCAGGTTGAGCGTCCGGGGCACCCCGTCGACCAGGGCCACCATGTTCACCGGAAAGCTCGACTGCAGCGCCGTGTGCTTGAACAGGTTGTTCAGCACCACGTTGGCGTTGGCATCGCGCTTGAGCCTGACGGTCAGGCGGGTGTTGTCGCCGGAGGAGTCGTCGTTGAGGTCGGCGATGCCCTCGAGCTCCTTGGCCTCGACCAGGTCCTTGATCTTCATCAGGATGCCGGCCGGGCTGGCCTGGTAGGGCAGCTCGGTGCAGACGATGGAGCTTCCGCGCTTGCCCTCGACGATCTCGGCCCGGGCCCGCAGGCGGACCGATCCCCGGCCCGTGCGGTAGGCGTCCATGATCCCCGAGCGGCCCAGGATCAGCGCACCGGTGGGGAAGTCGGGACCCTTCACGAACGCCATCAGGTCGTCGGACGTGGCGTCGGGATGGTCGAGCAGGTGGTTGACGGCGTCGATCACCTCGCCCAGGTTGTGCGGCGGGATGTTGGTCGCCATCCCCACGGCGATGCCCTGGCTGCCGTTCACCAACAGGTTGGGGAAGCGTGAGGGCAGCACCGACGGCTCGGTGAACTCGCCGGAGTAGTTGTCGACGAAGTCGACCGTGTCCTCTTCGATACCGGCCAGCATCTGGCTGGCGAGAGTGGCCAGCCGGCACTCGGTGTACCGCTGGGCGGCGGGGGGATGGTCGGGCGAGCCGAAATTGCCCTTGCCGTCGATCAGCGGGTGGCGCAGGGTGAAGTCCTGGGCCATGCGCACCAGGGCGTCGTAGATGGCGCTCTCCCCGTGGGGGTGCAGCTTGCCCATCACGTCGCCGGTGACCCGGGCGCACTTGAGCCGCTGGCGGTCGGGCCGGGCGCCGAGGTCGTGCATGCCGTAGAGGATGCGCCGGTGCACCGGCTTCAGGCCGTCGCGAGCGTCGGGCAGGGCCCGGCTGACGATGACCGACATGGCGTACTCCAGGAAGGAGCGTTCCATCTCCTCCTGGATCTCGATGGGCTCGATACCGGCCAGCGCCGTGTCCGTGCCCTCGCCGGGAGGGATCATGTCGCTCATGCCCGGGCCATCAGATGTCGAGGAACCGCACGTCGCTGGCGTTGCTGGTGATGAAGTTCTTGCGCAGCTCGACGTCGTTGCCCATCAGCACGCTGGTCACCTCGTCGGCGATCGCCGCCTGCTCCACGCTGATCTGCAGCAGGGTCCGCCGCGTGGGGTCCATGGTCGTCTCCCCCAGCTCCTGCCAGTCCATCTCGCCCAGGCCCTTCAGCCGGCCGAACTCGAACCGCTTGTTGGCGTGCTCGGCCAGGAACCGCTCGCGGGCCACCTCGTCCTTCAGGTAGACCTTCTCCTTGCCCACCTCGACGGAGAACAGCGGTGGCTGAGCGATGTAGACGTTGCCGGCCTCGACCAGCGGCTCCATCTGGCGGAAGAAGAAGGTCAGCAGCAGCGTGCGGATGTGGCTGCCGTCGACGTCGGCGTCGGCCATGAGGATGATCTTGTGGTACCGGATCTTGTCGAGGTCGAAGTCGTCGCCGATCCCGGCGCCCACCGCCTTGACCAGGGCCTCGACCTCGTGGTTCTTCAGCATCCGGTCGATACGGGCACGCTCGACGTTGAGGATCTTGCCCCGGATGGGCAGGACCGCCTGGTACATGGGATTGCGGGCCTTGATGGCGGACCCGCCGGCGGAGTCTCCCTCGACGATGAACAACTCGGTCTCCCGGGCGTTGCGTGAGGAGCAGTCGGTCAGCTTCCCGGGCAGGCCGGCGCCCTCCAGCGGTGACTTGCGCCGGGTGGCCTCGCGGGCCTGGCGGGCGGCCACCCGGGCCCGGGCGGCATGGATGGCCTTCTGCACCACCTGGCGGGCCTCGGTGGGGTGCTCCTCGAGCCAGTCGCCCAGCTTCTCGTTGGTGGCCCGCTCCATCAGCGAGCGGATGGAGACGTTGCCGAGCTTGCCCTTGGTCTGGCCCTCGAACTGCGGGTCGCTCAGGCGCACGCTGAGGATGGCGGTGAGGCCCTCGCGGATGTCCTCGCCGAGGAGGCGGTCGTCCTTCTCCTTGAGCAGGTTCTTGGCCTTGGCGTAGTTGTTGATGGCATTGGTGAGGGCCTTCTTGAAGCCCTCCTCGTGCATGCCTCCCTCATTGGTGGCGATGCCGTTGGCAAAGGAGTGGATGGCCTCGTAGTAGGCCGTGTTCCACTGGAAGGCGACCTCGACCTCCTGGGCCTGTTCGATGGCGCTGTAGTAGCCGACCCGCTTGAACAACGACTCCTTGGAGGCGTTGAGGTGGCGGACGAAGTCCTCGATGCCGCCGTTGTACTTGAAGACCTTCGGCTCGCCGTCCCTCCCCGGACGCTCGTCGGTGAAGCGGATCTCGAGGCCCTTGTTGAGGAAGGCGTAGACCTGCAGCTTCTCGAGCAGCGTCTGTGCCCTGAACTCGGTCCCCTCGGACGAGAAGACCTCGGCATCGGGCCAGAAGGTGACGGTCGTGCCGGTGCGGCCCCGTGGGGACTTCCCCACGACCTCGAGCCCTCCCTGGGGCTTGCCGCCCTTGGCGAACTCCATCCGGTGGCGCTTGCCCTCGCGGTCGACCTCGACCACCAGGCGCTGGGACAGTGCGTTCACCACCGACACGCCCACACCGTGGAGACCCCCCGACATCTTGTAGCCGCTACCGCCGAACTTGCCTCCGGCGTGCAGCACACTGAGGACGACCTCGACCCCCGACTTGTTCTTGTACTTCGGGTGGGGGTCGACGGGGATGCCCCGCCCGTTGTCGGAGACCCGGCAGCCACCGTCGGCCAACAAGGTGACGTCGATGCGATCGCAGTGGCCGGCCATGGCCTCGTCGACGCTGTTGTCGACCACCTCCACGAACAGGTGGTGCAGGCCGTTGAGGCCGGTGGAGCCGATGTACATGCCCGGGCGCTTGCGTACCGCCTCCAGGCCTTCGAGGACCTGGATGTCCTTGGCACCGTACGAATCGAGGTCGGCCACGCGCGCCTTTCCAGCGGGTCACGGAGAGCAAGGCGAATCGACCCGGACCGGACGCGAAGCCGCAGGTCACAGGACGAATCGCAACGCTTCGAGTGTACCAGCCGGAAGTGACAGCTCCCGTGATCCGGCCCTGGTGCACCGTGGCCGAGAACGGCCGGGTCAGGTCCGCTGCACGCGCACGTCGATGGACAGAACCACGCCCTCCCCCAGGACCTCGCCCAGGCGGACGAGAAGGTCGGATTCGAGCCACCTCAGCTGCGTCGCCCACGCCGGCTCGGCGACGGCGACCACCAGCACGCCGTGGCGCAGCGAACGCGGCCGGCTGTGAGCAGCCACGGCGTCACCCACGAGCTCGGGCCAGGCCGAGAAAAGGGTGGTCAGCACACCGGCCGAGGGCGCTCCCAGCGACGTCGCCAGCCGATCGAGCGATTCGGCCACCCGCCGGGGCCCGGGCCCGGGCTGGCCGGGGAGGGGCGCGATCGGTGTCACCGTTCCACCGCCACCCGGCCCTGGCGCACCCGCAGCACCAGTTCGGGCTCCACGCCCGCCGGCAGGGCTCCGGTCGTGGTCAGCAGGGCCTGCGCCGGCGGGAGGTGGGCGACGAGGGCGGCGCTGCGGTCGGGATCGAGCTCGGAGAACACGTCGTCGAGCAGCAGGACCGGCGGCGTGCCGCCCACCTCGGTGACCAGCTGGTGCCCGGCCAGGCGCAGGGCGAGGGCGAGCGAGCGCTGCTCGCCCTGGGAGGCGTGGGTCCGTCCCGGCAGGCCGGCGATGCCCAGGGCCACGTCGTCGCGGTGTGGCCCCACCGTGGTCACCCCCCGGCGGACGTCGTCGGTGCGGGCATCGGCCAGCGCCGTGGCCAGACCCTTGTCGCGCCAGGGGGCCACATAGGAGACCGTCACCCGAGCGGCGGTGGCGGCGACCTGGTCGTAGACCTTGCCCGCCAGCGGCTCGAGCTGGTCCACCAGCTCGGCTCGGGCCCGGGCCAACGTCTCGCCCAGCTCACTGAGCTTGGCGTCCCACACGTCGAGGGTGGCGGCGATGTCGGAGGTCAGGCGGCCGCCCGCCTGGCGCAGCAGCGTGGCCCGCTGGCGCAGCACCCGGTCGAGGTCACCCCTGACCGCGGCCAGACGGGGAGAGCCGGCGACCACGAGGTCGTCGAGGAGTCGCCGGCGTCGCTCGGGACCGCCTTTGACCATCGCCAAGTCGTCAGGGGAGAACACGCTCACCCGCAGGGTTCCGACCAGGTCGGCGGTGCGCCGCAGCCGCTGGCGGTTCACCATGACGCGATCACGGCCCGCCGCACGCAGCTCGGCTTCGATCAGGGTGTCGGCCGCCCGCCCGGGCTGCTCGGGGTCGACCTCGGCCCGCACGACGGCGCGCTCGGCGCCGGCCCGAACCAGCGCTTCTCCCGGAGCCCCCCGGAACGACGACAGGGTGGCGAGGTAGGCCACCGCCTCCAGCAGGTTCGTCTTGCCCTCACCGTTGGCCCCCACCACCGCCGTCAGCCCGGCGGCGACCTCGAGATCGACAGAGGCGAGATTGCGGAAGTCGGTGAGCCACAGGCGCCGCAGGCGCACGAGAGGGCGGGGGCCGGGGGTCTCAGGAGACCCGGACGGGCATGAGCAGGTAGAGGTAGTCGCCTCGCTCGACGGAACGGACCACCGCCGGCTTGAGTGAGTCCGTCGTCTCCAGCGAGACCTCGTCACCGTCCACCGCCTCGACGCCGTCGGCCAGGTACTCGGGGTTGAAGGCGATCACCATCTCGGCGCCCTCGTACTTGGCGTCGATGCCCTCCTCGGCCTGGCCCACGTCCTGGGTCACCGCGCTGAGCTCCACGCCGTCGGGGCCCAGGTTGAGCCGGACGGGGGTGGCCTCCCGAGCCAGCAGCTTGACCCGGCGCAGGGCGTCGAGCAGCGGCTCTCGTCCCACGGTCAGGCGGTTGGCCGACGATTCGGGGATGAGCTGGCGGTAGTTGGGGAACTGGCCCTCGATCAGGCGGGTCGTCAACCGGGTACCGGTGCCCGCCCCGCCGCCGGCGGCGAACTCGCCGGCTTCGAAGGTGGCGTCGCGCTCCCCCAGCCGCAGGGACACCTCGCCGGCATCGCCGAGGAGCCGCGCCAGCTCGCCCAGCGCTCGCGACGGCACGAGGACCGACTGCCCCTCGGCCAGCACCGACACGCCGGACAGGTCCCGCACCGCCAGGCGGTACGAGTCGGTGGCGACCAGTCGCAGACCGCCGGCCTCGGCGGTCATGTACACCCCGGTGAGGATGGGACGGGCATCGTCGTGGCTGGCAGCGGGCACCACCTGGCGCAGGGCCTCGACCAGGGCGCCGGCGTCGAGGGTCACCTCGTCGGCCGGGGCGTCGGCCACCCGGGGGAAGTCGTCGGCCGCCAGCAGCCGCACGCCGAAGTGGGAACGCCCCGAGGCGATGCGGGCCTCGGACTCGCCGACCTCCACGTGCACGGCTCCCGGTTCCAGGGCCCGGACGATGTCGGCGGCCAGTCGCGCCGGGAGCACCGCCACCCCGTCGCCCTCCCCCGCCACCGTGACCGACACCTGGATGGTCAGGTCGAGATCGCTCCCGGTGAGCACGAGGGAATCACCCCTCAGCTCCGCCTTGACCCCGGAGAGGACCGGCAGAGCACCGCCGCGGGTCGACACAGCGCGCGTGGCGCTCCCCAGAGCCTCGACGAGCACGTCACGTTCGCAGCGGAACTTCACGCCGTCTCTTCCTCTCTCTTAGAGAGATATCTCTGATAATGGCAATAAGGCTTGTGGATTGGGGACAAGTGGCCATCGCCGCCGGTCAGGGGCATGGCAGAGGTCCCCCGGGTCGTCCCCAGCTTCCCACAGCCCAGGGACTCGTCGAGCCCCGGCCGCGTTGGCGCGGTGGATGGCGGGTCGTGACCCACAGGTGCATCCGTCCGGCGTCCCCAGGGCCGTCCCCAGGTGAGCAGCTCACGGGCGTTGCCGGGTGCCGCGGATGGTCTGCATGAGCTCGGTGACCTGGTCGTAGATCTGGCGGCGTTCCTTCATGAGGGCGCCGATCTTGTCCACGGCGTGGATGACCGTGGTGTGGTCCCGGTTGCCGTAGGCCCGGGCGATCGACGGATAGCTCAGGTCGGTGAGCTCGCGGCACACGTACATACCGACCTGACGGGCCGTGACCAGTGGCCGTCGCCGGCTCCGGCCGCAGAGGTCCTCGATGCTGAAGCCGAACATCGACGAGGTGGCCTCGAGGATCAGCTCGGCGGTGATGGGCCGGGGGCGTACGTCGTGAAGGATGTCTCCCAGGATCTCCTGCGCCAGTTCCGGGCTCAGCGGCTCCTTGTTGAGGCTGGCGTACGCCGACACCCGGATGAGCGCGCCTTCGAGCTCCCGGATGTTGTTGGTGATGTGGTTGGCGATGAACTCGAGCACCCCGTCGGGCACGTGGGTCGGCTCCGGCTCGGCCTTCTTGCGCAGGATGGCGAGGCGCGTCTCGAGGTCGGGTGGCTGGATGTCGGTGATGAGCCCCCACTCGAAGCGACTGCGAAGTCGGTCCTCGAGCGTGGCGATGGAGCGAGGTGGCCGATCGGAGCTGATGACGATCTGACGGCCGGCGCCGTGCAACTGGTTGAAGGTGTGGAAGAACTCCTCCTGGAGTCCCTCCTTGCCTTCCATGAACTGGATGTCGTCGATCAACAGGACGTCGTTCTCCCGATAGCCCCGCTTGAACGACGTCGTCGTGTTGGTGCGGATGGCGTCGACGAAGTCGTTCATGAACGCCTCACACGACACGTAGCGCACGCCATAGGCGGGATAGATCTGGTGGACGTAGTGGGCGATGGCGTGCAGGAGGTGGGTCTTGCCCAGGCCGGCCACGCCGTAGATGAACAACGGGTTGTACGACCGTGCCGGCGTCTCGGCCACAGCCAAGGCCGCGGCCTGGGCGAAGCGGTTGGACGCCCCGGTGACGAAGGCATCGAAGGTGTAGCGGGGGTTCAGCGACACGTGGGACCGGGTCTCGGGGACAGCCGGGCGACGTCGTGAGCCGTCGACGGGGAGTTCGCCGGGGGCCGCTTCCGCCGGCGCCGGGTCATCCGCCTCGTACGAGGTGTCGGCCTCCGGCGCATCGGGGCGGATCTCGAAGCGGACCCGGACGTCACCCCGGCCTGCCTCGTCCAGGGCCCGGGCGATGTAGGGCGACCACCGGCCCTCGAGACGCTCGCGTACGAGTGAGCTGGGCACGGCCACGAGGAGGGTGGTGTCGTCGAGGGACAGGGCGGCCGTGGGCTGGAAGCAGCTGCTCCAGGCCGACTCCGGCACCTCGGTGCGAACCGTGGCGAGGCAGGCCCTCCACAACCGTTCTGCCTCACCTACCAGCGTGCTCGCCTCCCACCTGCACCCACCGTCCACAACAACATCCACATACTGTGGACAAATCCGGACCCACTTGGCACCGGGAGACTCCTTGGACCAACCTCCGATGGCCACGGCGTCCGACCCGGTCGCGGGAGACCCTGCCGGAGGAACGACGGACGGACCGTAGCATCCGGCTCTGGTCGGAGCGCAAGGCCCACAAGGGTGTTTCGCGGCAACTGGGTGGGAGGCGCCGGGCGGGGGCGTCGCCGGCCGGGGGCGGGCGCCTGTTGTCGCCTTCCCGGAGCAGCCTCTAGCCTGCGAAGCGACGCTGGTCGCCGTCGGCGCGGCGTCGTCGAGCTGCTGTCGCGATCTCTCGAGAGGTTGCCGGCGCTCCCGAGGAGGGACGATCGTGAAGCGCACCTACCAGCCCAACACCCGCAAGCGGGCCAAGAACCACGGGTTTCGGCACCGGATGTCGACCCGCGCCGGGCGGGCCATCGTCAAGGCCCGCCGGCGCAAGGGCCGCCGCGCCCTGTCCGCTTGATCGCCGCCGCCACGTCTGCCACGGCAGGATCCTGGTGGGCTTCGGAACCCTCGGCAGTGGGTCCGCGGCCGGCGAGACCGGGGCGGATCCGCGACCGGGCCACGTTCGCCGAGCTCCGCCGGCGGGGCCGCCGGGCGCGTGCGGGTGTGTTGACGGTCACGTGGGTCCCGGGTGCGCCTCCGGCACGTGTGGCCTACGCGGTCGGCCGGGCGGTGGGCTCAGCCGTGGAACGCAACCGGGTCCGGCGGCGCCTGCGAGCGCTGGTCACCGAGGCCGGTGCCCAACTGCGCCCCGGGGCGTACCTGGTCGGCACCGCCCCCCGGGCCGCCCGGTCGAGCTACGAGGGGCTGCGTGAGGACTTGAGGCGGGCACTGGCCCAGCTGGAGCACGACCAGTGAGCCTTCCCGCTCGCGCCCTACGGGCGGTGTTCCGCTGCTGGCAGCTGCTGCGTGCCGGGCGGCCGTCGCCGTGCCGGTTCGAGCCCACCTGTTCCGCCTACGGGATCCTCGCCGTCGAGCGCTTCGGCGCTCTCCGTGGCGTAGGCCTCACGCTGCGTCGCATCGCTCGCTGCCATCCGTGGGGTGGCATCGGCCTCGACCCCGTGCCCGAGCGGGCGGAGGCGTAGATGTTCGACTTCCTCGCCGGCGTCCTCGCCGAGCTCTACAAGATCTGGCCCTCGTTCGGCGGGGCCATCGTCTTGTTCACCACGCTCGTCATGCTCGTGCTCAGCCCGCTGTCGATCAAGAGCACGCGGTCCATGATCGCCATGCAACGGGTGGGCCCGGAGGTCAAGAAGCTCCAGGCCAAGCACAAGGGCGACCGCGAGGCGCTCAACAAAGAGATGATGGCGTTCTACCAAGAGAACAACATCAATCCATTCAGCTCCTGCCTGCCGATGCTCTTGCAGATCCCGGTGTTCATCGTGCTCTACCAGGTGCTCATCGGGCTCACCCGGCGCTCGGCCGGCCCAGGATCGAACTTCGACCCGAAGTACCTCGAGGGCGAGAACACACCACTGGCCGTGGCCCTGCGGGCGACCGACAAGATGCTCTCCTTCGGCATGGACCTCTCCGAGAGCGCCTGGGCCACCGTGCAGGGCGGCCGACTGACGGCGGCGTTCCCCTACGTGGTGCTCGTGGTTCTGGTGGTGCTCACCGCCGTGGTCCAGCAACGCCAGATCCAGGGACGCAACCCGGCAGCCACGGTCAACCCGCAGCAGCAGATGATCGCCAAGGTCATGCCGTTCATCTTCGTGCCCATCTCCGTGTCGCTGCCGGCGGGCGTGGTGATCTACTTCGTGGTCTCCAACGTGGTCCGCATCGGTCAGCAGGCGCTGGTCACCTGGATGGACTTCCGTCAGGTGGCTGAGGAGGGCGCCGAGGACAAGAAGACCAAGGCACCGGCACCGGCACCGCCCAAGGGTGAGATCACCAAGGGCAACGGCAAGGGGCCCAAGAGCGCCGGCAACGCCAAGCAAGCGAACGCCAAGCAAGCGAACGCCAAGGGCGGCGCGGCCAAGAGGGCCGGCGCCAAGGGGGGCAACGCCAAGGGCGCCAGCCCCAAGAAGGCCGACGGCAAGGGAGTCAACGGCAGCCGTCCCGACGGTCAGCACGCCAAGCCGCCCACTCCCGTCGCTCCTCGGTCTCGGAAACGCAAGAAGAAGAGGAGATGACACGTGGAGTGGGTGGAGACGACCGGCCGTACGGTCGAGGAGGCCAAGGAAGCGGCTCTGGACAAGCTGGGTGTCGATGAAGGTGACGCCGAGTTCGACGTCGTGGAGGAGGCGAAGAGCGGCCTGTTCGGTCGACTCCGCCAGGAAGCTCGGGTCCGGGCGCGCGTGGAACCGGCGCGGCCCCGGCCGAAGGCCGACCGCAAGGAGCGCAAACGCCGTGGCACCGGCGGCGAGAACGAGCGGGCTGGCGGCACCAAAGACCGTTCGTCCGACACCTCCGATCGCCAGCAGGCGGACCGCAAGGTGAGCGCCCCGGCGGCGGCCGCAGCCGCGCCGCAGCGCGCCCCTGACGAGCCGGTGATGGCGCCGGAGGAGCGAGAGGAGCGGTTGCAGAGCTTCCTCAGTGGGCTGGTGGGCGCCTTCGGCCTCGAGGGACGCGCCGAGGTCGGCCACGTCGACGAGGAGACGCTGGAAGGACGGATTGTCGGCGACGGCCTGGGACTGCTCATCGGGCCCCGAGGGCAGACCCTCGCCGCCGTCCAGGAGCTCGCCCGCTCTGCCGTGCTGCGGGGAGGCGGCCGCGGGATCCGGCTGCGGGTGGACGTGGGGGGCTACCAGAAGCGTCGCCGGGAGGCGTTGCAGCGCTTCACTCGTGAGGTCGCCGACCAGGTCCTGTCGACAGGGGCGGCCGTTTCGCTGGAGCCCATGCCGCCTGCGGACCGCAAGGTCGTGCACGACACGGTGAACACGATCGACGGTGTCAGCACCCGTTCGGAGGGCGAGGAGCCGGCGCGGCGGGTCCTCATCGTTCCCGAGGACGGGGCCCACTAGCGCCAGCGCTCGGGCACCGGGTGGGGTCGCATGACTTCTCGCCACCTGCCAGGCGGCGCTGGACCAGACCTCGACCGGCGACTGGTCGAGGTCTTGGAGGAGGCCAAGCGGCTCGGCTTCCTCGGCCCGGGCCCGGTCGCCGACCACATCGTTCACGCCCGGGCCTATGCGGCCGCTGACGGCGCTGGCGACCCCTCTCGCCCTGCGCTCGACCTGGGCAGCGGAGGCGGCGTGCCGGGACTCGTGTTGGCAACCGAAGGCGGTGAGCGTCGGTGGGCCCTGGTCGAGGCCAACCAGCGACGTTGTACCTTCCTGGTCGAGGCGGTGGCCGCCCTCGACCTGGCGGATCGGGTCGAGGTGGTGGGTGGGCGGGCTGAGGAGGTGGGCCGGGACCCTGGCCGTCGCCGCGGGTACGGCACCGTGGTGGCGCGCGCCTTCGGCCGCCCGGCGGTCACGGCGGAGTGTGCGGCCCCGTTGCTCGTCCGGGGTGGCTGGCTGCTGGTGAGCGAACCACCGCAGGGGCCGGCCGAGGAGGAGGGTCGGCGCTGGCCGGCGGCGGGACTCGAGCGCCTGGGAATGGTGCTGAGGACGGTCACCGCCGGTCCCCCGCGCATCGCCGTGCTGGAACAGGTCGCCGCCTGCCCCGAACGATTTCCCCGGCGGGTCGGCATTCCGGCCAAGCGACCGCTGTGGTAGCCTCCTCCGGGGCTGCGCGTTCCACGTGAAACCTCAGGCACGACCTCTGCCGAGAGGAACGCTGGCCGGCGGCTGCCGTCGTGCGCAGGGTGCCCGCAGGTTTCACGTGAAACGAGAGGCGGAGGGCGAACCCAGGCCCGGTTTCCCCCAGGCCAGGTTTCACGTGGAACGTGAGGGTCCTTGCCAAGCACCCGGTCACCGACCAGGATGAACCTGTGGTTGACCGTCCCGACCCGCTTTCCCCTGTGCCCGTGCTCGACGATCAGGCCGTGCCCGGCGTGGAGACCGACAATGACCACCTGGCGCCCCCCGTGGAGACCGACGACCGCCTGGTCCCCGACGGGGAGGCCGACGACCACCGAGCATCGGCGCCTGCGCCCCCGGCGCCTCTGAGCCCGGAGCCCACCCCCGCCAGTGGCGGAAGCCACTTCGCCCGTCCGCTGCCCCGGATCATCGCCCTCGCCAACCAGAAGGGCGGGGTGGGCAAGACCACCACTGCCGTCAACCTGGGGGCGTGCCTGGCCGACCTCGGGTACCGGGTGCTGGTCTGCGACCTCGATCCCCAGGCCAACGCCTCCACCGGCTTGGGACTCAACCCCCGCAACGTGGCCTCGTCGATGTACGACGTGATGCTCAACGACCTGCCCCTCGAGGACTGCGTCGAGCCGTCATCGGTGCGGAACCTGTTCGTGGCTCCCTCCAGTCTCGACCTGGCGGGAGCGGAGATCGAGCTGGTCCCGGCGTTCAGCCGTGAGCTGCGGCTCCGGCGGGCCCTCGAGGTGGTGGTCGACCAGTATGACTACGTCCTCATCGACTGCCCGCCCTCTCTCGGCCTGCTCACGGTCAACGGGTTGGCGGCGGCCACCGAGGTGGTGGTCCCGGTGCAGTGTGAGTACTACGCCCTGGAAGGACTCGGGCAGCTCCTGCGCAACGTGTCACTCGTGCAGAAGAACATCAACCCCAGCCTCGAGCTGTCCGCCATCGTCTGCGTCATGTACGACGCCAGGACGAAGTTGTCGGGCCAGGTGGTGGACGAGGTGAGGGCCCACTTCGGGGACAAGGTCTGCCGCCAGGTCGTTCCCCGCACGGTCAGGCTCTCCGAGGCCCCTTCCTTCGGGCAGCCGATCATCGCCTTCGATCCGACGTCTCGGGGCGCCATCGCCTACCGGGAGCTTGCCAAGGAGGTCAGTGGTGGCCCGCCGCAGCGGACTGGGTAGGGGCCTCGGCGCTCTCATCCCGGCAGAGGGGACAGAGACAGCGGCGTCGACCCTGCGGGACGTCGCCGTCGGGAGCATCCGTCCGAATCCCCACCAGCCCCGCCGGCACTTCGACGAGGAGGCGCTGTCCTCACTGGTGGCGTCGGTGCGGGAGCTCGGCGTGCTCCAGCCGGTCCTGGTGCGGACCGTGGACGACGGCAGCTACGAGCTGATCGCCGGCGAGCGGCGCTGGAGAGCGGCAAGGCGGGCCGGGCTCCCGACCATCCCGGCGCTGGTCCGGGAGGCCGACGATCTCTCGTCTCTCGAGCAGGCGGTGGTGGAGAACCTTCACCGCCAGGACCTCAACCCGTTGGAGGAAGCCGCGGCCTACCAGCAGCTCATCGAGGACTTCGGCCTCACCCACGAGCATCTGGCGGTGCGCGTGGGCAAGAGTCGGGCGGCGGTGACCAACACCCTGCGGCTCTTCCAGCTGCCGCCCTCGATCCAGCGTCAAGTGGCTGAGGGGCGGCTCTCCGCCGGCCATGCCCGTGCGCTCCTGGGGACGCCGGACCGCAGCTTCCAGGAGAAGATGGCCCGCCGGGCGGTCGACGAGGGTCTGTCCGTGCGGGCGGTGGAGGAAGCGGTACGGGCTCTCACCGCCGTCGGCTCACCGGGAGCGGACCAGGCCCGCCCGCCGTCGCCAGTGTCCAGGCCCTCGCCGCCAGGATCTCGTTTGCGGTCGCCGGGCATGCACGAGCTGGAGGAGCTGCTCTCCGAGCACCTTGCCACCTCGGTGCGGGTCGAGGAAGGGGGCAAGCGGGGGAGGGTCGTCATCGACTTCGCCGACCTGGGCGACCTGGAGCGCATCTACCGGCTCATGACCACGCCGGCGGCGGCCTCGCCCCCCGTGGAGGCGTAGAACCGCGACTTGTGCCCAGGTCTTCCCCAGTCACCTGGGGATCACCTGTGGACAGGGACTAGAGGAACTCGGACAGCTCGCTCATCAGCTGGCCCTTGCCCTTGGCGCCGACCAGGCGCTTCTTGGCCTGACCGTCCTTGAACACGATCAGGGTGGGGATGCTCATGACCTCGAAGCGGCGGGCCACGTCAGGGCTGTCGTCGACGTTGACCTTGCCCACCCGCAGCTTGCCGGCGTGCTCCTCGGCGATCTCGTCGAGCACGGGGGCGATCGTCTTGCACGGTCCGCACCACTCGGCCCAGAAGTCGACGACGATGGCGGTGTCCGCCGAGCCGATCTCCTCGTCGAAGCTGGCGTCGGTCAGTGTTATCGGTGCCATAGATACTTCCTCCTCAATCCATCACCATTCGGTGGGGGTCTCTGCGATGTCGGCCGGTGCGTCGCCGTGGGCCTCGAGCCATCGCTCGGCGTCGATGGCCGCCATGCACCCGGTGCCGGCGGCCGTCACCGCCTGGCGGTAGGTGTGGTCCTGCACGTCACCGGCAGCGAACACGCCGTCGACGCTGGTGTCGGTGCTTCCGGGCCGGGTCACCAGGTACCCGCCGTCGTCCATGTCCAGCACACCGCGGAACAGGTCGGTGTTGGGCCGGTGGCCGATGGCGACGAACAGACCGGTGACGTCGAGCGTCGTGGTGGTGCCGGTGATGACGTCCTTGACCACCGCGCCTTGGAGGGCGGACTCACCCAGCAGGTCGACGACCCGGCTGTTCCAGAGGAAGCGGATCTTGTCGTTCTTGAACGCCCGCTCCTGCATGATCTTCGAGGCCCGTAACTGGTCACGCCGGTGGATGACGGTGACGCTCTCGGCGAACTTGGTCAGGAACAGGGCTTCCTCCATGGCCGAGTCACCACCGCCGACGACGGCGATCTGGGACCCGCGGTGGAAGAAGCCGTCGCAGGTGGCGCAGGTGGACAGGCCCCGGCCCATCAGGCGCTCCTCGGCGTCGAGGCCGAGCATGAGGGACCGGGCGCCGGTGCTCACGATGACCGACCGTGCCTGGTACGTCGGGTCGGGGTCGCTGTCGGCCCAGACCTTGAACGGACGCGACGAGAAGTCGACCCGGGTGGCCTTCTCGACGACGAGCTCGGCTCCGAAGCGCGCCGACTGGGCCCGCATGGCCGCCATGAGCTCCGGGCCGGTGATCCCGTCGACGAACCCGGGGTAGTTCTCGACTTCGGTGGTGAGCATGAGTTGCCCACCGGGCTGGTCGGTGGTGGAGGACGGCTCCCCCTCGAGCACCACGGGGGCGAGGTTGGCTCGAGCGGTGTAGATGGCTGCGGTCAGGCCCGCCGGCCCAGAACCGATGATGACGACATTGCGGACCTGGTTCATCCCCTGCTCATGCCTTCGCGGTCTTGGTGCTGCGCCTGCCCCACGCCAACAGCCCGGCGAGGCAGAAGATTCCACCGGTGATGGCGTGGGCCGACCACACCGAGCCGGGAATGTAGACGTCGAGGGCGCGGACCAACGCCACCGAGGCCAACACGGCGGCGGCGACGCCGACGATCAGGGCGAGCAGGCCGTACACCAGGGCCCGGGCCAGCTTCTCGAGTGGCCCGATGGTCTTGCCGCGTACCGACAGGACGACCCGCTCGATGGCGTCGGCGGTATCCCTCGGCCAGTCGTCACCGGCCGCACCGGCGGCCGGGGGGACAGGGACGTCGGCCCGGGGCGCAGGATGGGCGCTGGTCGATGGTACGGCGCGCGCCGGCTCAGAAGCGGGGAGTGCCACGGCGCCAGCCTACCCTGGCCCGGTGCGCACGATTCTGCCCGTCCTGGCCGGTGCGGCGGTGGCCGCCCTGGGCGCGCTCATCGCCGGCGAGTACGAGTTCGACGGGGTGGTGCCGTTCGTGGTCGGCCTCCTCCTCGGGTTGGTGGTCTCCGAGGTGGTGGCGCTGGGCGGACAGTGGCGGGGCTGGGTTCCGGCCGCGCTCGCCGCCGCCCTCGCCGCCGGCGCCGTGATCTGGGGCGGCTGGATCGACTCGGCACAGGGGGTCGAGCCCTATCCGGTGCTGGCGTGGGCCGGCGCCGCCGTGGCGGCGGCCGTGGCTCTCGTCCGGGTGCGCCCGCCGGCCCGGGCACGTCCCCGTGCCCGCCAATCCACGACCGACTGAGGGAACCCGACGGCCGCCGGCGGCCAGCGTGATCGGGGCACCGTGATCACCGGCGTGGTGCTGACGGTCAGCGGCCGTGGAGCTCGACCTTGCCGATGGCGGTGGAGAACCGCGGCCCGACGCTGCCGTCGCCGAGGTCGGTGATCCAGAGCAGCACCGCCCGACCCTGCCGCCCGTCCAGGTCGAAGCGAGCGTTCCCGCCGATGTGCTGGGCGGTGGCGACGGGTGGGCCCCATCCCGACAGGGCGGGAGCCGCTTCGTCGGCCACGTAGACCTCGGCGGCCCAGTCGCGGGTCGGAGAGGTCACGACCAGAGAACCGAGCTCGGCCGCGTTCTGCAGCTCGAGCACCACGCCCACGCCCTCCTTCAGCCCGCCCAGGTCGCGGCTGTTGTAGCGGACGGTGTTCCAGACGGACGCCGGGTCGGCGTCCACGAGCAACGGCAGCTCGGCGTCGTTCTCGCGACCGTCGTCGCCCTGGGGGTCGAACGACGAGGCGGCGACGATGGGCAGCGGGGCGCCGGCGTTTCCGCCCGGCGTCGCTTCCTTCACCGCTCCGAAGAAGTCGCGGCCCACCTCGGTGCGACCCAGCAGTGCCCCGACGACGGCGAGGGTGACGGCCACCACCACGATGAGGGCGGCGGGCACCAGCCAGGCCCGCTCGGTCTGGGCGAAGCGCGGCGGGGCGGGGGAAGGGGAAGGGGAAGGGGGAGGCGGCTGGCGCCACGTACCGGGCTGGTGAGAGGCCATGGCGGTGGCCTCGCGCAGGCGGGTGTCGTCGCCGTCCGTCTCCACCCGGCTGAGGTCGACGGCGACCAGGGCCGCCCGCAGGTCGGCAGCCGAGGCGTAGCGGTCGTCGGGGTGGCGGGCCATGGCCCGCAGCACGATGTCCTCCAGGGCGCGAGGCAGTCCGGCCCGCACCTGCCGGGGCCGCAACGGCTCGGAGGTGAGCCGGGCCACGGCGGTGCTGGTGGCGTTGTCGCCGGCGAAGGGCGGCCGGCCGCACAGCATCTCGTAGAGCACGATGCCGAGGGCGTAGACGTCGGAGCGGGCGTCCAAGGGTGCGCCCTGGACCTGTTCGGGGGAGAGGTACTTGGCCGTCCCCACCACCTGGCCGGCCTCGGTCAGGTCGGACACCGCCTCGGCGGCCTTGGCGATCCCGAAGTCGGTCACCAGCACCCGGCCGTCCTCGGAGAGCAGGATGTTGCCCGGCTTGACGTCGCGGTGGATGAGCCCGTTGGAATGGGCGTGGTCGAGGGCGGCGGCGATCTGCACGGCGATGTCGACCGCCCGTCGAGGGTGCACGACGCCGTGCTCGTCGAGCAACCGTCGCAGGGTGGTGCCGCGCACCAGCTCCATGACGATGGCCTCGACGTCGTCGACGCTGCAGGTGTCGTAGATCGACACGATGTGGGCGTCGGACAGCCGGGCGGCGGCGATGGCCTCTCGCCGGAAGCGGGTCACGAACGCCTTGTCGGCCGCTAGCCGGGGCAGCAGGATCTTCACCGCCACCGGGCGGGTGAGGACCTCGTCGACCGCCTCCCAGACCTCGGCCATGCCGCCCTGGGCGATGCGGGAGACGAGCCGGTAGCGCGCCGCGATCCTTGCGCCGGGGGCGATCGTCTCGATGGGAGCGGGAGTGGATGCGGGCTCGGCCACGTCGACTTCACCGTACCGGCCCTGCCGGGGCGGAGACACTCGGCCCGGTGACCCGGGTGGACGGTTCAGCCCTTCGCCTGGAAGGTGACTCCCATCACCCGGGGACCTCCGTGGACCCCGATGGTGGCCCCGATCTCACCCACGTGGATCTGCTCACGGGGGTACAGGGGAGCGAGGAGGTCGAGGAACTGCTCCACGTCGGGGGCGCTCCCGTGCATGACCGCCAGGTTCTCGACGCCACCGTGCTGAGCCACCTTGTCGGCGAGGAACTTGAGCGCCTTGGAGCGGGTCCGAGGCTTGCCCGCCTCCTCGACCACGCCGGAGCTGATGTCGATCACCGGCTTGATGGACAGCAGCGTGCCCAGCAGGGCCTGGGCCCCGCCGACGCGCCCGCCCTTCTTGAGGTTCTCCAAGGTGTCGAGCGCGCCGAAGACCCGTGTTCTCGGGATCATGTCCTCGACCAGGGCCACCACCTCGTCGGCTGTGGCGCCGCCGGCCGCGGCCCGGGCTGCGGCCACGACCTGGCTGCCCAGCCCCCAGGTGACCGAGCGGGAGTCGACGATCCGGATGTCCGACGCCCTCTCCAGGTCGGAGGCGGCCGTCTTGGCCGATTGCATGGTGGCCGAGACACCCGAGGAGATGTTGATGCACACCACTGCGTCGGCCCCTTCGTCGAAGGCCTTCCCGAAGGCGGCCTGGAAGGCGCCCGGGGAGGGCGCGGCGGTCTCCGGCAGGACCGACGACGACGCCAGCTTGTCGTAGAAGGCTGCCGGCGAGAGGTCGCGCCGGTCGACGTACTCCTCGTCGCCGAACCGGATGGACAAGGGCACCACCTCGACACCCAGCTCGGCAGCCAGCTCGTCGGTCAAGTCGGAGGCGCTGTCGGTCACCACGCGCACGGCCATCTGTTGTGCTCCCCTCGGTCCGTTGGTCGCAGCGTAGGTCGTCGGGGCACCCCCGGTCACCGTCTCAGGGCCCGGCGCAGAACTACTTGCCCGATCTAGTGAGGAACCTCGCAGGTGGAAGGGCCTGCGGACGCGCAAGTAGTTCTGCGTCGGGTCCTCAGCGCAGACGGCGGCGGGCGGCGGCGAGGAGCGCCGCCGGCTCCTCGACCCGCAGCGCCGAGGCCGTGGCCACATAGGCGAGCGCGGCGGGCAGCCCGGCGATCACCAGCGCCAGTGGCGACGCCAGCCCCGCCGTCAGGGAACGGCCCACCACGGCCACCCCGCCGGCGACGGCGCCGGCAGCCAGCACGGGAAGGAGGTGGCCGCCGCCGAGTCGGAGGGGCCCGACCCGAGCCTGCAGCCGGCGCCGGAGCAGGCCGAGCTCGAGCCACGCCGCCGTCGCCGAGGCCAGGGCCAGGCCCACGGCGCCGAGGCGCAGGGCACCACCGGTGGCGTCGCGCAACTCGGCGGGCAGGGGCGCCAACGCCGGCACGGCGCCGGCCACGTCCAGCCCCCCCAGGCCGGGCCCGTCCACGACGACCCGGTCGAGCTGGAGCATCAGCACCGCGCCGAGCACTGCGGCCAGAGCCACCCGCACGCCGGCGATGCGTGCCGGCGTGCGGGTGTCCCCCAGGGCGTACAGGCCGTTCTGCAGCAGGCGACTGGCGGTGGTGGCGACCAGGCCGAGGCTGAAGGCGGCGAGGACGTACCACACCAGCCGGGTGTCACCGGCGTCGAAGCGCCCGGTCTGGAGCAGCGTGGCGACCACCAGGTCACCCAGCACCAGGTAGGCCACCGCCGTGGGCACGACGAAGAAGGCGACGCGCCCCAGGCCCTCGTGCAACCGGGCCCGCAGCGCTTCGGTGACCTCACCACGAGCCTGGGCACCGGCGGCGGTGCCGGCGGGGGCGTCACCGAGGCGACTGAGCTCGGGGAGCTCGGCAGCGGCGACGCTCATGCCGAACAGGCTGATGGGCAGCAGGTAGAAGACCTGGGCGTAGGTGAGGGCGGCGACGGCCCCCACGGCGAGGAAGCTGGCGAGGAACAGGTCGACGTAGGCCGAGAGCTGGACGACACCGCGGCCGGCGACGGCCGGGCCGAAGCGGCGCAGCACGGCGCGCACGGTCGGCCGGCGAGCGTCGAGGCTGGGCCGCAGGGACCGGAGCAGCGAGCGCACCGCCGGCAGCTGGATGCCCAACTGGAGCGCCGCACCGGCCAGGGCGCCCCACGCCAGGGCCACGGCCAGCGAGGACTGGTCCAGGCCCCGGGCCGCCACCGCCACCAGGACGGTGATCTGGGCCACGTTCCACAACACCGGCGCCACGTACGACAAGAAGAAGCGGCGATGGCTGTTGAGCACGCCGAGGCACCACGCCGAGAGCACGAGGAGACCGAGCCCGGGGGTCAGGATGCGCACCAGCGTCACCGTCAGCTCGAAGCGCTCGCCGGTGTAGCCGGCGGCGAGCACGGCGGTGAGCGGGCGGGCGAACACGACCCCCACCACGACCAGAACCCCGGCCACGACGGCGAGGAGCCCGGCCACGGCGGCGGCCACCCTCCCGGCCTCCTCCTCCTCGCCCTCGGCGAGCAGGCGGGCGTAGACGGGGATGAACGAGGCCGACAGCACCCCCTCGCCCAGGAGGTTCTGCAACAGGTTGGGGATGCGGGACGCCGCCCGGAAGGCGTCCACGGCGAAGCCGGTCCCCAGATGGGCGGCGATGACGCGTTCGCGCACCAGGCCGGCGATCCGGCTGAGCAGGATGCCGCCGGCCACCAGTGCCGACGAGCGCCGCCCCGACGACGGCGACGACGACGTGGAGCCCGACGCCGGCAGCGGGCGGTCGCCGGGGGTCATCCCGGGGACGGGACCAGGCGGCGGTCGCGGCGGGCGCTCCGCCAGTGGCTGGCCCACCACACCGCCAGGAACAGCCCGGCGCCGACGGAGAGCCCGACGCCCATCCCCGACAGGAAGGTGGAGCGCACGGTGAGACGGGCGGTGGCCAGCGACAGCGCCCCGTCGGGCGAGCGCACGGAGATCAGCAGCGGGAACTCCCCCGAGGTGCGGGCCTCGACGGGGACGACCACGGGGTTGTTGCCGGGGGCCAGGGTGATGGGGATGGCGGCGTTCCCGGTCGTGGCACCGTCGGGGCCCACGAACTCGAGCTTCTCGCTTCTCAGGACCAGGGAGACCTGCATCTCGGCGTCGACGTTGTTCACCAGGGTCAGGGGGATCGTGGCCTGGCGGGAGGTGAGGCGGAAGCTCCCCTGGCTGACGATCGACACCGCCGTCAGCCGCTCGTCGATGGTGCGCCGGGCGCCGTCGAGGTAGGCGCGGCGGTCGTCGTCGTCGAGCGACTGGTCCTGGGCCACCAGGAGCAGCCGCTCGGCCAGGTCGGACCGGGCCGCCGGGTCGGTCTGGGTGACGGCGTCCAGGCTGGCCAGGTCCCGCCGCAGCTCGCGAAGCCGGTTGGTGTCGATGTCGAGGGGCCTCCCCGGAGGAGCAGCCAGCTCACGCACGAGGTCGGTGTCACCGCGGGAGGCCAACGGCACCCCCCGGAACAGCCCGTCGAGCGTCACCGGTTCGACCACCGAGCCACGGCCCAGGCCGTCCAGGGCGGCGGTGAGGAACTCGGGCGAAGGGCTCCAGCCCGACGGCGGCTGCACCACGACACCCCGCTCGAGACCGGGAGCGTCATAGGCCAGCACGGCCAGGTCGGCGAGGAGGTGGTGGGCCCGAAGGACCGGGTCGCCGATCCCTGTGAGGTGGGCGGCGAGACCGTCGTCGGCGACGACCGCCTCGACGGGATCGCCGCCGGCACCCTCCACGAGGAAGGGATTGGCCAGCGTGAGCGACCGGTCGAGGGGCGTCAACGCGTCCTCGGGCAGCACCAACCGTTCCACGCCGGTCAGGGCGTCGATGGCGGTGCCGGTGAGGGGATCCTCGCTGATCCACGTCGCCCGGTCGGTGCTGACGCCCAGGTGGCGCTCCACGGTGGCGGCGCCCGTCTCCCGCTGGACACGGAGCTCGTCGCCCACCCCAGCTCGCACGAGGGACCTGACGTCGACGTCGGCATAGGGCCCGGCCACGACCTGGCGGCCCTCGGTCGCTTCTGCCAACGCGACGAGGGTGTCCGTGGCCTCTGTCGACAGGGTGTCGAGGGTCTCGGGGCGGGCGGCGAGGGTGAGCGGCACGTCGAACGCCGCCAGGGCGTCGACGAGGGCGGCCAAGCGGGCCACCCGGTCGTCGTCGAGCTCGACCGTCCCGTCGGGTCGGAGGGCGGGCGGGGCGCCCAAGGGCTGCACCCAGGCCACGGCGAGGGGCCCGGCGTCGTCGTCGCGCTCTCGCACGAGGTGGGTCGTGAACTCGTCGATGACCGCGCCGGTTGCCACTTCCCTCAGCGCCACCCGCACGGGGTGGACCCCGGTCCTGGTCAGGACCACGTCGCCGGTTCCCCCCCCGGCGAGGGCGAGGTCGAAGCGGATGGCGCCGGCGGCGTCGAGCTCGACGGCCGTCAACGGCTCGACCGGGACCCGGTGGAGCACCGCGCCGAGGAGTCGCCCTTCGAGGGTGCGCCGGAACTGGGAGCGGGAGGTCACCGGCTCGTGGACGGTGACGGCGACCTCCACGGCGTCGGGCCGGCGGACGCCGGCGATGTCGACCCGGAGCTGGAACGTGCCCCCCTCGCCCACCCAGGGGGTCTGGGAGGCCAGCGACACCCGCCCCGAGGGCGTCGGCTGGGCACCTACGGGCGGAGCCAGGCCGAGGACGCCGGCCAGCACGACGGCGGCGAGGGCGAGCAAAGGGCGAGTGCTCAACCGGTGAGCTCCCGGTCCGGGAGCCGGCGCACCAGCACGGCCAGGCCGGTGGGCTCCATCCGGAAGCCCATGCTCTGGTAGAGCTGCAACGCCCGGTCGTTCTCCACCTGGGTGTTGACCATGGCCCGGATCACGCCCCCGCGTCGCATCCACCGCAGGCCGTCGAGCACGAGCGCCCGCCCCAGTCCCCGTCCCTGGGCCCCGGGGTGGACGGCCAGCCGCTGGAGGTACCCGCGGGCCCCGGCCCGGCCGGACACGGCGTAGCCGAGGACGCGGCCGTGGCCGGCGACCCGGAACCGGGCGGAGGGGGTGGCAGCCATGGCGTCGACCAGGCCCGTCTCGTCGAGCCGCCAGAAGGGAGGAAAGGCCATGGTGTCGATCTCGAGCGTCGGGCGCCGGTCGCGGCGCCGTCCCCGCCGCAGCGGCGCGTCCGGGGCCCGGGGCAGCGTGTCGAGCTCGCGCGACAGCAGGTGGAGCTCCTCTCGCACCTCGAACCCGCAGAGGAGGAAGCCCCGCTGCTCGTGGACGCTCAAGGCGGCGGTGACCACCTCGGTGAACCCTTGGCGCTCGAGCATGGCGCAGCAGTGCTGCACCATCGCCGGCGTCGGGCCCGGTGTGTCGGCCACCGGCGCCAGGCACGCCACCCGGGCGTCACCCCGCCACGGTCCCATCCGCAGTCGCTCCGGACCCAGGCGGACGACGCGCAGCCCCGGCATGGCCAGCGAGGCTAGTGACACCGCACAGGCTCGCTGCGCTCGCCGGCCGGCGGCAATCGCCGGCGCAAGGCTGCGGAGTCCGCCAGGCGGAGCAGCGACGTAGAGGTTACCCGGCTCCGTGCAACGGGCGCCGGCGGATTATCGCCGGCGCATGGGGATAGGTTCGGGTGCCTGAGCCTGCTGCTCGCCACCTCACCCCGCTTCCTCGACCACCAGGCCGGGTTCGGTCATCCCGAGCGCCCGGCACGGCTGGAGGCGGTCCTGGCCGGGATCGAGACCGCCGGCCTCGGCGACGCGCTGCGACCCTTCGCCCCCCGCCCGGCGACGCGGGCGGAGCTGGAGCTGGTGCACACCCAGGGCCACCTGCGCTCGCTGGAGGAGCTGTCGGCCAAGGGCGGTGGCGTCATCGATGCCGACACCGCCGCCGGCTCGGATTCCTGGGAGGTCGCCCTGCTCGCCGCCGGCGCCGGGCCGGACGCCGTGGAGCGGCTCGACCGGGGGGAGGGGGAGGCCGCCTTCTGCGCCGTGCGCCCGCCCGGCCACCACGCCACGCCGGCACGGGCCATGGGGTTCTGCCTGCTCAACAACCTGGCCGTGACCGCCGCCGTGCTCGCCGGGCGGGGGGAGCGGGTGGCGATCGTCGACTGGGACAACCACCACGGCAACGGGACCCAGGACGTGTTCTGGTCCGACGGCCGGGTGCTGTACGTCTCCCTGCACCAGTGGCCCTTCTATCCCGGCACGGGGGCGCTGGAGGAGCGGGGCACGGGCGAGGGCGAGGGCTGGACGGTCAACCTGCCGCTCCCCGCCGGTGCCACCGGCGACGTGGCCCTGGCCGCCCTCGACCAGGTCGTGACACCGGTGGTGGAGGCCTTCGCCCCCACCTGGCTCCTGGTCTCGGCCGGGTTCGACGCCCACCGGGCCGACCCGCTCACCGGCCTGGCCCTCTCCAGCGGGGACTTCGCCGATCTCACCCGCAGGGTGCTGGAGTACGCCCCACCCAGGCACCGGGTGCTGTTCCTGGAGGGTGGCTACGACCTGGAGGCACTGGCCGCTTCCGCCGGCGCCTGCGTGGCGGCCCTCGTCGGGCGGGACCACCGCCCTGAGCCGGCCACGTCGGGAGGCCCGGGCATGGACGTCGTCGACGCCGCCCGCCACCTCCTCGACTGATGAGCCCGGACGCGGGCGAACCGCCCCGGGGGAAGGGCGGCTCGCTCTAGGGGGACGTGCAATTGCAATGTGGTGATCGGCGGGGGTTGACGGGAACTTGAGAACTTTTTCCGATCGATCCACCCGCCATGGGCAGCAGGGCCTCGCCGCCAGCCGGGACCGGACCTCACGCCTGCCAGGTGGTGCCCGAAGCCAACAGCTGAGCGAGGTCGCCAGGGCCCTCCGCGGCAGAAGCGGCGAGGACCTGGTCGTTGACCAGGCTGCCGTAGTCGGGGCGCTCCACGGCCCGGAACACGCCGATGGGCGTGGGCTCATAGGGCCCCCGGGCCAGACGGGACAGCATGAACGCCAGGTCGGGCTCCTCCCGCCCCTCGTCGTGCACCAGGATCGCATCCTCCCCGACGTCGGCCACGTTCACGATGCGGACGCGCCCCTGCCGGTCGACGACCACGCCCTGCTCGGCGTGGGCTCCGAAGCGCACCGCCTGCCCGTGCACGAGAGGGATCAACATGCGCCCCCTGGCGTCGCGCGCCGTGACCTTCTCGAAGGCGCCGTCGTTGAACACGTTGCAATTCTGGTAGATCTCCACGAACCCGGATCCCCGGTGGTCGTGGGCCCGCCGGAAGGTCTCGATCATGTGGGCCCGGTCGAGGTCGTGGGTCCGGGCGACGAAGGTGGCCTCGGCCCCGAGGGCGAGGCTGACGGGGTTGAAGGGGTGGTCGAC
>JAHWKL010000019.1:0-2719 GCA_019347915.1 Actinomycetota bacterium | reverse complement strand
GAGCCGAAGGGGGTGGACTTGGTGACCTTCCCCTCCTCGCTGGTGGGCGAGTACTGGCCCTTGGTCAACCCGTAGATCTGGTTGTTGAACAGCAGAATCGTCAGGTTGACGTTGCGCCGCAAGGCGTGGATGAGGTGGTTGCCGCCGATGGAGAGGGCGTCACCGTCACCGGTGATGACCCACACGTCGAGGTCGGGTCGACTCACCGCCAACCCGGTGGCCAGGGCCGGGGCCCGCCCGTGGATGCCGTGCACGCCGTAGGTGTTCATGTAGTAGGGGAACCGGCTGGAGCAACCGATGCCGGAGATGAACACCGTGCGCTCCCGCCGCAGCCCCAGCTCAGGCATGAGTGTCTGCACCGCGGTGAGCACGGAGTAGTCACCGCAGCCCGGGCACCAGCGCACCTCCTGGTCGCTGGCCCAGTCCTTCTTGGTGGTCGTCGGTGCGTCGAGCTCGTTCATGCGGTCATGGCTCCTCCATGTGGGCGAGGACGGCCGCTTCCACCTCGGAGTACAAGAAGCGTTGGCCCTGGACCTTGCTGACGACCTTGGCGTCGACCTGGAACTCGGCCCGCACCAGCGAGGTAAGCTGGCCCAGGTTCATCTCGGGCACGACCACCTTGCGGTAACGAGCGAGGATCTCGCCGAGGTTGGGGGGGAAGGGGTTGAGGTGGACCAGGTGGGCGTGCGCCACCCTCCGGCCTCGCCGCCGGAGGCGCTCCACCGCGGCCACGATCGAGCCGTAGGTCGATCCCCAGCCGAGCACCAGCACGTCGGCGTCAGCTTCCGGGTCGTCGACCTTCACCGGGGGGATGTCGGCCGCGATCCCGGCCACCTTGGCCGCCCGGGTACGGACCATGAGCTCGTGGTTCTCGGGTTCGTAGGAGATCTCGCCCGTCCGGTCCGCCTTCTCCAGCCCGCCGATGCGGTGCTCGAGCCCGGGCGTGCCGGGAATGGCCCACGGCCGGGCCCGGGTGGCGGGGTCGCGCAGGTAGGGCAGGAACTCAGCCGACCCGTCGGCGGCCCGGTGGTTGGGGCCGGTGGCGTAGGCGGCGGCGATCGGCGGGAGGTCGCCCACGACGGGAAGGCGCCACGGCTCGGCGCTGTTGGCCAGATAGCCGTCCGAGAGCAGGATCACCGGCGTGCGGTACTTCACGGCGATGCGCGCCGCCTCGATGGCGGCGTAGAAGCAGTGCCCGGGGGCCCGTGCCGCGAGGATGGGCAACGGTGCCTCTCCGTGGCGGCCGTACATGGCCATGAGCAGGTCGGACTGCTCGGTCTTGGTGGGCAGGCCGGTCGAGGGCCCGCCCCGCATGACGTCGACCACGATCAGCGGGAGCTCCAGGCTCACGGCCAAGCCGAGGGTCTCCGCCTTGAGGTCCATGCCGGGACCGCTGGTGGTGGTGATGCCGAGGTGGCCGCCGAACGACGCTCCCAGGGCGGCCCCGACCGCAGCGATCTCGTCCTCCGCTTGCATGGTGCGCACCCCGAAGTGCTTGCACCGGGACAGCTCGTGGAGGATGTCGGACGCCGGGGTGATCGGGTAGGAGGCCAGGAACAAGGGCAGCTCGGCCAGCTGGCCGGCCGCCACCAGACCCCAGGCCAGTGCCGTGTTCCCGCTGATGTTGGAGTAGGTCCCCGGTTTGAAGGCGGTGGCCCTCACCGCGAAGGGGGCCCCGACGAGCTCGGCCGTCTCGCCGAAGTTGTAGCCCGCCTTGAAGGCCAGGGCGTTGGCCTCGGCCACCGCCGGCGCCTTCGCGAACTTCTCTTCGATCCAACGCAGGGTGAGCTCGCTCGGCCGGCTGTACATCCACGACAGGAGCCCCAGGGCGAAGAAGTTCTTGGACCGCTCCGCCTGTCTCGACTTGGCCCCACTGGCACGGGTGGCCTCGAGGGTCAGCGAGGTCATGGGCACCTCGTAGAGCGTGAAGCCCGACAGTGACCCGTCGGTGAGGGGATTGGTGTCGTAACCGGCCTTGGCCAGGTTGCGGTCGACGAAGGCGTCGGTGTTGACGATCACGGTGCTGCCGGCGGCCATGTCGGCGAGGTTGGCCCGCAGAGCGGCAGGGTTCATGGCCACCAGCACGTTCGGCGAGTCGCCCGGAGTGAGGATGTCGTGATCGGAGATGTGGATCTGGAAGGCTGAGACCCCGGCCAGCGACCCTGCCGGCGCCCGGATCTCGGCCGGGTAGTCGGGAACGGTGACGAGGTCGTTGCCAAAAATGGCGCTGGAGACCGAGAAGCGGTCTCCGGTCAGTTGCATGCCGTCGCCAGAGTCACCGGCGAAGCGGATGACCACCTTTTGCAGCTGCCGCGGGGCCTTGCTCGGGGCATTGCTCATGGCACCCTCCATCATCGCGCCGGGCCGGCTCCTCCAGTCGCCAGATAGCGAAACGAGGCGCGATCACCTGCCGCTCCGGGTGCATGGGCGTCGCTGCCGCCCCCGCTGCATGCCGCCAGCACGGCCAGGCCCACCACCAACGTGGCTGACCTTCCGCGCACCGCCCCGGCTCCCTCGCCGTCGATCGCTCACGTCGCCGGCGGCGGGAGCTTGAGCTGGAACTGCTGCGAGACAGGGACTTCTCACTTGCGCCGGCATACGAACACCTGTACGATAGTGACATGGTGCTGGATGAGCTGAGGTCCGTGGTGGACCAGGTGTGCAGCACCGAGCCGGCGGCGCTCGCCGACGGCGAGTCGATCGTGGAGCTGCACCGGTG
>JAHWKL010000199.1 GCA_019347915.1 Actinomycetota bacterium | reverse complement strand
GGCGAGTTGGTGCCCGAGTGGGCTACTTCGAGAGTGGCCGACTTGGCCCCGGACGTGGTGGGGGTGAAGTTGACGGCCACGTTGGTCGACTGGCCGGGGGCCAGGGTGACGTTGGCGGCGTCGTCGAAGTCATCGCCGAACTGGGCGGCGTCGGTGCCGGTGATGGAGGTGGCGTCGACCACGATGCTGGGATCGCCGGCCCCGCCCAGGTTGGTGAGCTGCAGCGACTGGGTGGCCGTGGTGTTCAGCGCCACCGAGCCGAAGTCCACGCTGGTGGGGGAGGCGCCCAGCTCGTTGGCTCGGGCTTCGCTCCGCACGATCTCGATCCCCTTGATGGCGGGGTGCTCGGTGACGTGGCCGAAGTCGATGTCGACGTTGGCGTCGCTGGACACCAGGAACGACTTCATCACCGCCTTGTAGCCACCGACCTCGGCGAACACGTCGTAGTCGTCGAGGACGAGTTTGCCCTCGACGAAGACGTCGAAGACCCGGGCGCCAACGCTCTGGGTCCCCGAGTAGATCTCCGCGAAGTAGAGGCGGACCTCGTGCGAGCCGGCGGTGACCGGGAAGTTCCACTCCATCTCCGGGGCAACGGCGCCGTCCCACCGCTCGCTCTGCAACAGCGCCTCTGGCGTCCCCGCCGGGATCGAGGCGTGCGTCATGTCGATGGTGTTGGCCGTGGAGAACGTGGTGTTGCCGGTATCGGCGGCGTTCACGTACGGCGACGGGCTGGTGGAAGAATCCTCGCCCCAGGTGGGGGTGCCGGCGAGCGAAGAGCCCCCGGCGTTGACACGGTGAACCACTGCCTCTGCTCGAGCGACGCCATGGAGGGGTGGCAACATGGCGAGGCCGACCAGAACAGCCACCAAGACGGCGGCTCTCGATTGGCGGGCGTGTCTCTTGCCGGCAGGCCTGCGCGCTCCCTCCCACCCTCTTCTCATGTCGCGCCAACGGGCACGTTCCGTACCGGCACGGGGGCGGCACTGGCGGAGACGGTCGTGGGCGCACCTGAGGCCGTGCCTCCCGTGATGGACCCGGCCGCTGCCAAGAGGAGGGCCGCGCTGAACCTCTGCATGCAATGCTCCTTGGCCGTCTTTGGTGGTTGGAGTGCGCAGTCCCGCCGATCCGATGGCCCAGTACCACCCGAACGGGTCAGGGGTGTGGCCCAGGTTCAGCCTCGGGCCCAACGGGCCGCTCTTCTTACGACGGTCACCCCGGCTGGGATCACGAGAACCTTGACGGCAGTGAGGGGTTGAGGCGAGTCCTGAAGCCGCCCTTGCGTCTCCGGGCAGGCCGACCGCCCACCTGAATGCTCAACAGATGCAACCCCTCCACAGCACAGGCAAGGCATTCGACATGGTTCGAATATCGGTCTTCACCAGTTTCGAGGCCGACGCCGACGTGGTCGAGCTGTAGAGTCCCCCTAGCTTTCTGGAGTCCGGGTTGCGTCCGCTCTCGCCGACAGGAGACGTGGCACCCAACGTCCATGCCGGGCGGCGACCCTTGGCGACTCTGGGCGTTGACCGGACGCGGCCGATCCGTCCCTGCCGTGGATCGACAATCGGGAAGGTCGACGGCGGCCGCACTCTCAATGAGTGGGTATTCGTGGCCGCGGCGCTCATGTTCCGTTTTGGGCCTCTAACGCCGACCTTGTTCGTGCCTTTTGTCAGGAAGGGATAGATTTGCCGCCAGAGCTGGAAGAAGGCATTGACCAGCGATGGGACGGCACGCCTTTGCTCGCTGACTGGCACCCCCGCCACCACAACGGAGATATCGCCATGACCCTCACCAGAGGACGGGGCCCGTTCGGCCCCGACCCCGCCGGCTGCTTCAACTTCTCCCGTAGCGGGGCCCCGCACGTGATGTTCTGGGATCCTTCGCCCAAGCGGGTATGGGCCGTGTTCGCCGGCGAGGCGGTGGTCGACAGCCGCCAGGCCAAGCTATTGCACGAGACCGGCCTCGCCCCGGTGTGGTACTTCCCTCTCCACGACGTCCGCACCGACCTGTTGGTTCCCACCGAACGGTACACGACCTGCCCGTACAAGGGCGAGGCGTCCTACTGGTCCATCACCGTCGGTGACCGCACGGCTGACAACGCGGTGTGGGGGTACCCCAAGCCGCTGAAGTCGGCGCCACCTCTTGGGGGCCACGTCGCCTTCTACGGTGACGCCGTCGACGCCTGGTTCGAGGAAGACGAGCAGGTCAGCCGCCTTCCCCGCGATCCGTACCAGCGCGTCGACGTGCGGCAGGGCTCCCAACACGTGCGGGTGCGGGTGGGCGATGTGGTGGTGGCCGACACCACCCGCCCCCGGCTGCTGTTCGAGACCGGCGTACCGGCGCAGTACTACCTGCCCGAGGCCGACGTCCGCATCGATCTCCTGCAGCCCAGCTCCACCACCACCGAATGCCCCTACAGGGGCGTGGCGTCCTACCGCAGTTTCGTCGGGCCCAGGGGGCAGCAACTCGAGGACGCGGCATGGACCTATGCCGACCCTCTGACCGATGGCCTGCCCGTCGCCGGCCACTGGAGCTTCATGGGCGAGGGCATCGAGACCGAGGTCGACGGGGAGCTGCTACCGAGCGACTCGTAGGAAGCAGCGAACGCACTGTGCCAGATGAGCACTGCCCAGGGCTACGCGGTGGCGCAGGGCTGGAGCACCTTGAGGCGGAGAAGTTCATCGGTCGCATATGAGGACGTCCGGCGGGCATGTCCACGGCCGTCAGCGACGACATCACCGTCACCCATGACGTCGGCCGGCCGAACGTCGGCATGGGTCACCGACTCCGCTGCCGCCATGGAGCGGATCCGTCGCGTCTCCGTGCCCAGCTTGTGGGGTTTCGAGGCGTCTGCCGCCACCCGAGGACCGTACAGGTGGCACTCCAGCACCGTCGCGGTGCGGCAAGGAGGTGACGAAGGGATACAACGTGGCTGCTGTACCGACCAATCGGTCGAAGTTCATGGGAGCGATCCTGCTCGTGGGGCTGGTTCTCGCCGCCGGCGAATCGATGGTGGGCGCCACCAGTGACTGGCAGCTCGTCGGGACTCATCCCGACGCCGCCGCCCAACCGACAGCGCGAGGCCGAACCCTTCACGACCTGGTCGGTTTCCAGGGCAAGGTGTACGCCGGCTACGGCGACTACGGCGAGAACACCGGGCCCATCCGCCACACCCCCTGGAACGTGGTGGCCAACCAATGGCAGCCGGAGGATTGGCAGGACACCGAGGAGGTCAACAACTACCAGGTCGTGAACGGCATCCTCTTCTCGCCCTCCATCGACCCGGCCTGGCGCGGCAACCTGGAGCTCGCCTCCAACGCCTCCGACTACGCCAACGTCAACGGATCGCGCCAGTGGCCGGACTCGGACCGAGTCGACAGCTTCCACATCTTCGACATTCGCCAGGTCGGGGATTCCATGGTCATCTC
>JAHWKL010000198.1 GCA_019347915.1 Actinomycetota bacterium | reverse complement strand
CAGGTGCAGGAGCGCCTCACCGCCCAGGTGGCCGACACCCTCGAGCGGGTGCTCGAGCCCCGGGGAGCGCTGGTGGTGATCGAGGCCGAGCACCTGTGCATGACCATCCGGGGGGTGCGCAAGGGCGGCGCCACCACCGTCACCTCGGCCGTGCGGGGCCTGTTCCGGGAGAACCCGGCGACCCGGGCCGAGGCCATGCAGTTCATCCACCGGGCAGGTCGCTGACCCGCTCCGTTCTGGCGGTGGAAGTGGTGCGGTAACGGCCGCGAACGCACCGCCGGAACGGAAGGTGGCGATTACGGTTGGGCCGGTGAAGACCCGGGTGATGGGCGTGTTGAACGTCACTCCCGACTCCTTCTCCGACGGCGGGCGCTGGACCGACCCGCAGCGGGCGGTGGCCCGGGGCCTGGAGATGGCGGCCGAGGGGGCCGCGGTGATCGACGTCGGCGGCGAGTCGACCCGTCCGGGGGCAGACCCGGTCGACGAGGCCGAGGAGTGCCGGCGGGTCGTCCCCGTGATCACCGCCCTCGCCCCGTCGGTGCGGGTGTCGGTCGACACCCGCAAGGCGGCGGTGGCCGAGGCGGCGATCGCCGCCGGCGCCACGCTGGTCAACGACGTGTCCGCCTCGCTGTGGCCGGTTGCCGCCACCGCCGGCGTGGGCTGGGTGGCCATGCACATGCGGGGTGAGCCCCGCACCATGCAGCGCGACGTCCACTACGACGACGTGGTGGGAGAGGTCCGGAGCTTCCTCCTGGCCCGGGCCGAGCGGGCCCGGGCCGCCGGCGTGGACGAGGTCTGGGTCGATCCGGGGATCGGCTTCGGCAAGACCGCAGTCCACAACCTCCGCCTCCTGCGCCACCTCGGGGAGCTCGTCGCCGCCGGCCACCCGGTGCTGGTGGGCGCCAGCCGCAAGACCTTCCTCGGGGCCCTGCTGGGGGGGGCGCCGGTCGACGACCGGTTGGAAGGCTCGTTGGCGGTGGCCGTGTGGGCGGCGACCGCCGGCGCCGCCATGGTCCGGGCCCACGACGTGGCCCCCACCGTCGAGGCACTGCGAGTGGTGGGCGACGGCGCTGCCGGCATGAGCGCATGAACGGCACCGGCGCATGAAGGGCAAGTGGGCCGAGGGCATCGTCCCCCGCAACTTCGCCTGGGTGATCCGCGACCAGCTGGCGGTGTGCGAGCGGCTCGGCGGGTACGGGCCCAACCACCGGCGGGTGCGCCGGCAGGAGGAGATCCTGTGGGTCAAGGGTCAGGGGTTCACCTGCGTGGTGAGCCTGCTGCCGACCTCGCACAACCTCCACGCCTACGCCGAGATGGACGTCCCCTACCGGCACGTCCCCTTCCGTCCCCAGGACGACGCCGCCAGCTTCCTCGGCGGCTTCTACGCCGACCTGCAGTCGCAGCTGGCGGCCGGCGACCGGGTGCTGGTGCACGACCAGGAGGTGAACGACCGCCTCCACGGGACCATGGCCGGCTACCTGGTCCATGCCGGCCTGGTGCCCGAGGAGCCCCGGGCCATCGCCATTGTCGAGCGGTTGCTGCAGCGCCAGATGGGCCCGCGGGGCCGCGAGCTGGTCGCCGTGGCCAGCCGCCTGGCCACTCAACGGTGACGGCCGACCGCATCGAGCTGCGCCGCCTGCGGGTGCTGGCCCACTGCGGGGCCGGCGCCGAGGAGCGGAGGACGCCCCAACCCCTGGAGATCGACCTGGACGTGGTGGCCGACCTGGCGCCGGCCGGGCGCAGCGACCGCCTGGGCGACACCGTCGACTACGGCGCCGTGTGCCGGGCGGCGGTGGAGTCGGCGACCGCCGCCCCCGCCGCTCTCCTCGAGCACCTGGCCGAGCGCCTCGCCGCCGCCGTGCTCGACGGCGACCAGCGGGTGGAGGCGGTCACGGTGGCGGTGCGCAAGCTGCGCCCGCCCGTGCCCCATGACCTGGCCTCGGCCGGCGTGCGCGTCCACCGCTCCCGGTGAGGCGCCGGGCCTTCCTCGGGCTGGGATCGAACCTGGGAGACCGTGAACGTCGCCTGCGGGAGGCGGTGGCGGGGCTGCCCGACGTGGTCCGGGTGTCGCCGGTCTACGAGACCGATCCGGTGGGTGGTCCCGAGCAGGGCCCGTACCTGAACGCCGTGGTCGAGCTGGCCACCGAGCGTTCGCCTCGCCAGCTGCTGGAGCAGGCGCGGAGCCTGGAGGCCGCCGCCGGGCGGGTGAGAGGCGAGCGCTTCGGTCCCCGGGCCCTCGACGTCGACGTGCTGCTGGTGGGCGACCTCGTCGTCGACGAGCCCGACCTGGTGGTGCCCCACCCTCGCATGTGGCAGCGGCGGTTCGTCCTCGCCCCCCTCGCCGACCTGGCGCCCGACCTGGTGCCGGACCACGTCGTGGCCGCCGGGGAGGGCGACGTCCGCCGGGTCGACGTCCGGCTGTGAGCCGCCGGGGGTGGGCGAGCGCGGGGAGCGGTTAGCCTTCGGAGTGCGAACGGCACCCGTCCGGGGCCGGAACGCGGGGGTCGAGATGAAGGTGATGGAGCGGGTGGCCGAGTGTCGCGCCGCCCTCGAGGCCGAGCGTGCGGCGGGGCGGACGGTGGGGCTGGTCCCGACCATGGGGGCGCTGCACGACGCTCACGCCAGCCTCGTCAGCCGGGCGGTGGCCGCCGGCGACGCGGTGTGCGTCAGCGTGTTCGTGAACCCGCTGCAGTTCGGGCCCGCCGAGGACCTGGCCACCTACCCGCGGGACCTGGCGGCCGACGTGCGGGTGGCCGAGCGCTGGGGCGCCTCCCTGGTCTTCGCCCCCCCGGTCGAGGAGATCTACCCGCCCGGCGCCACCACCCGGGTCCGGGTGGAGGGCCTGGGCGACGTCCTCGAGGGCGCCAGCCGACCCGGCCACTTCGAGGGGGTGGCCACCGTGGTCACCACGTTGCTCTCCATCGCCGGGCCGTGCCGGGTCTACTTCGGCGAGAAGGACTTCCAGCAGCTGCTGGTGGTGCGCCGGCTGGTGGCCGACCTGTCGCTGCCGGTCGAGGTGGTGGCCTGTCCCACGGTGCGGGCGCTCGACGGCCTCGCCCTGTCGAGCCGCAACCTTCACCTCTCGGGGGAGGAGCGGGAGGCGGCCGCCGTGCTGCTCCGGGCCCTGCAGTCGGGGGCGGCGGCGATCCTCGCCGGCGAGCGCGACCCCGGCGAGGTGCGGGCGCTGATGGGCGACATCGTCGAGGCCGAGCCCCTGGTCGAGCTCGACTACGCCGAGGTGGTCGACGCCTCGACGCTGGCCGTGCCCGAGAAGCTCGACGGCGAGCTGCGCCTCCTCGTCGCCGCCCGGGTGGGCCGCGTCCGCCTCATCGACAACCTGGGAGTACGACTGTGAACCCGTCCGCCGCCTCCGTGGATCGACGCTCTGCTGGCCTCGTCGGCTCCGCCGACCTGGGGGTGCGACTGTGAACCCGGCTCCGACGACCACGAATCGACGCTC
>JAHWKL010000197.1 GCA_019347915.1 Actinomycetota bacterium | reverse complement strand
TGGGGCGGTCGACCTCGACCACCTCGATGTCTGATCGAGCGAGCTGGCGGGCGAGCTCGGCACCGTAGGAACCGGTGCCCTCGACGCCGACGCGGGCCACGGGCCCGTGCGAGCGCAGCCAGCCGATCAACCGTTGGTAGCCGGCGTCGGTGGTCTCGAACGCTTCGATGCCCAACACGCCGCCGACACGGTCGACCGCAGCAGCGACATGGAGCTCGGAGTGGGTGTCGACACCACCGGTCACGGAGGACGTCTCTACGATGGTCATGGCCATCCCTTCTCTTTGAACTGGTCAAGGGGTGGCACGCACTTGCCGGGAGGGTGACCCGGGAACCCGGACCTGTTGGCGCAGATCCGGCGACTCCCCACCCGACCGGTGAGTGCCGTCTCCAAGCCCGCCGACGGTTCGTTCGAAAGACAACCCAGCAGGTGTCAGCCGGTTCGTGGGTCAGACGAGCTCGGAGACTGAACCGACCGTAGATTCCGCACCGTTGGAGACGGTGGACCCCTACGACCAGCGCACGACACCATCATCTCTCTGCCGGTTCTGTTGGCCATCTGTGCCGCCGATTTCCGACGTTGTCTCGGCCCCAGCCCGAATTGGGTTTCGGCCTCGACTGGGCGCAAGGCTGCGCGTCCTGGTCGACTTCTGGATCGGTCTGGGTCTCTGTCGCGTTTCGCCTGGATGAGGTAGCGGAACAACCGCTCGAAGGTTCAAAGGTTGCCCCGCGCGGTCGATTTCCCCCCGCAAACATGGGAGAGTGGACGACAGCGTCCTACTCTCGATTCTCTCCGCAAGCAAGGAGCCCATCGCGGACGCCCCTTGAATGAACTTGGAGAACCGTATGGACCCATATCCTCCCGGTACCCCGCCCCCGAAGACCCGGATCGGCTGCGGTGGTGGGACGGCGCAGCATGGACGTTCGACAGTCAACCCAAGCCGCCGCATGTATCGACTGTGTCAACGCCCGGTCCGTCTCCGGCGTTGAGACGAGCTTAGGGAGCGTCGACCCGGAACTGGGTCATCATGTCGTGGTCCTCGTGTTCCAAGTTGTGGCAGTGGAAGGCGTAGCGGGTGAGGAACTCCCCGGGCGTCGGCCCGACCGGGACCTTCGGCCATTTCATCAGCACGCGCACCTTCTCGCCCGGTCCCAGGTGGACGGTCTCTTTCCAACCCCGTTCGTGCACTTTTGGCGCCCGGCCGTCACGGTCAAGGATCTTGAAGTTGAGCAGGTGGAGGTGGACGGGGTGTGACCAGCCGAAGCCGTTGTCGAACTCCCACACTTCGGTGGTGCCTTCCCGTGGGAAGGCGTCGATGCGGTTCTCGTCGTAGATCTTATCGTTGATGGTGTAGAGGCCGTCCCAGCTCTTGCCGAATTCCCAGGTCCGGGTGGTGACGGCCGCTTCTTCGGTGGTGGCCATGTGAGTGGCGTCGGCCTGGTCGGCAGCTGGGCGCAGGACAGCGGGCACCGAACTCGGGTCGTTCTCGGCTCGCTCCACGTCGAAGCGCAAGATGCGCGACACCGAGTCGCTGCCGAAGCCGTTGTCGAGGAACACCGACGTCCCGATGGCCAGGGCGCCGAAGTCGATGACGACCTCGTAGCGCTCGGCCGGCCAGATGGGCAGCTCGGTCAACGTGATCGGTGCTTCGAGCAGTCCGCCCTCGGAGGCGATGAGCTGGAAGGGCTGGCCGTTGGACAACCGGAGCAGGTAGGGCCGGGCGTTCGAGCCGTTGAGGAATCGGAATCGGTAGCGCCGGGCTGCGACGGGGGCGAACGGCTGGGCTTTGCCGTTGGCGACCAAGACGTCACCCTCGAAGCCCTCGTCGGTGGCGGCGACGGCCGGGTCGCTGGGGTAGTACAGCGTGCCGTCGGCGTTGAAGCGCCTGTCCTGCAGCATGATCGGGACGTCGTAGTTCCCCTTGGGCAGAGGCAGGGCGTCGTCGAAGGCATCATCGATGATGTAGAAGGCGGAGAGCCCGCGATAGGCGCTCGGGGCGGTGATGTGCTCGGCGTGGTCGTGGTACCACTGGGTCCGAGCGTTCTGGTCGTTGCCGAAGGTGTAGGTCTTGGTCGCACCAGGGGCGATCATGTCCGACGGGTGACCGTCGGAGTCACCGTCTACGTACCCCCCGTGTGTGTGGATCGAAGTGGGCACCTCGAGGTGGTTGGTCTGGTGCACCACCACCTGGCGCTGGCTGCGGGTCCGCAGCAGCGGGCCCGGGTACATGCCGTCGTACCCCCAGATGGGGGTCTGGACGCCAGGCAGGATTTCGGCCAGGCCCGGCTTCATCGTGATCGCATAGACGTCCCCGGTGGCGGTGCTGGATAGTGGGACCTTGCGCTGGGGGATCGGCAGCTGTCGCGTGTACGGGGTGAAGGCGGGGCTGGCGCCGCCGCTCCCGCCGTCGCGATGGGACGCCAAGGCGGCGTGGGCGAACGGGAAGAAGAGGGAGGCGCCTGTGAGGGCGCCCAACTTCAGGAAGTCGCGACGGTTCGGAGCCATGAGGGCCTTTCGAGGTTGGACTGACACGCGGTAGCTGGGCGAGGGGCTAGTCCGGACGAGGCGGCGAGGGCGCGAGCGACCCCAAGCGAATAGGCCGACGGCGAAGGGCCTGCATGAGCAGGAGGACGGCAAGCAGCTGGACGGCCATGGTTGCTCCATCGACGGCGCCGATGGGCTCGATGTGGCGGTGCGGTCCGATGGGGACACCACCGACCGACCGCGTCCAGGCCCACAGGCCCAGCAGGGCGACGTTGCCGGCGACGCCGGCAACGAGGAAGGTTCGCACCTCGGCCAATCGAGGCAACAGCAGGCTGTAGACGGCCTGACCGACGACGACGATGACGAAGAACGCGCCGTAGCCCCACCAGGCTCGGCCGTGCCTGTCGACCTCCCAGAGGTGCAAGATCGCCGCCGCGAGCAGCAACCACTCGGTCCACCCGGACACGGCCCGACGTGCTGTGGCCGCGGGGCGGTCGGTGCCGGCGAATGCCGCGCCCGCCGCATCACATCCTCGCTCCACCACGGAACCGACGCTGCTAGTTGCGCCCATGATCTTCACCGCCATGAGTACGGCGACGGAACTTCTGCGCAAATCCACTCACGCCGCCTGCCCCGGACGGATGGAACTCCTCTGTTCCTCGGAGCATGGCGGGCCTGTTGTCCCGAGCGCCAGGGACAATGTCCCGAATGCCATGGGAGGTTCTGGCCAGCAGCATTGTGGGCACCGGCGGGCCTCCCGGACTGTGACGCCTCTGGTAGCAGATGCCGGAGGCTCTGGAATCCTCGTACCTACTACCGAGACGCCTTGCCCTCCAGCGGTGGCCGACAGCGACCGGTTCTCCAGTGCGCCATGCTCTTAGCTGGTCGATGGGCTCGACCTGAGCCGGTGCGGGCAACGTCGCCCCTCCGCTGCCACGGCAATCCCGTGCGCAGTTGCCCGGGGTCCGAGGGGTGCCGCCGGCGCCCGGCACGGGGACACAGGCCGACACCGGGCACGACCCGATATCCGGC
>JAHWKL010000196.1 GCA_019347915.1 Actinomycetota bacterium | reverse complement strand
CCAACTCCGGCGGGGTCTTGTCGAGGGTGACCTTCACGGCGTCGACCACGGCCGACACCGGCTCCGCCAGCGCCTCGCGAATCTCCTCGGTCGAGGTGATGATCGTCTTGGGCAGGCCCGTGACCAGGTCGCGCCCACGGATCTCGGCCGTGAGCTCCTCTTCCAGCGGCCACGCCGATCCGAGGGTGATCTTGACCTCCTCGGCGGTGCGCTCACCGAGGGCGACGCTGTACTCCTTCTTTATGAACTGCAGGATGGCGTCGTCGAGCTCGTCGCCGCCGACCCGGACCGACTGGCTGGCGACGATGCCCCCGAGGGAGATCACCGCCACCTCGGTCGTGCCGCCGCCGATGTCGACGATCATGTTCCCGGTCGGCTCCTGTACCGGCAGGCCGGCCCCGATGGCCGCGGCCATGGGCTCCTCGATGATGTAGGCGGGCTTGCGGGCGCCGGCGTACTCGGCCGCCTCCTGCACCGCCCGCTGCTCCACGCCGGTGATGCCCGACGGGACGCAGATCACCATCCTGGGCTTCACCCACCGGCGCTGGTGCACCTTGTGGATGAAGTAGCGGAGCATCTTCTCGCAGATCTCGAAGTCGGCGATGACGCCGTCCTTCAATGGCCGGATCGCTTGGATGTGGCTCGGCGTGCGACCCAGCATCCGCTTGGCCTCGGTGCCCACGGCCACCGGGCGGCCGTCCTTGATGTTGATGGCCACGACCGAGGGCTCGTTGAGGACGATGCCCCGGCCGCGCACGTAGACGAGGGTGTTGGCCGTTCCGAGATCGACCGCCATGTCGCGGCCCATGACATTGGCGAAGGGATGTTCAGACATCTACGGGCGAGCCTCCGGAAGGGGGAGGGCGACAGCGCCAGGCTAGGTGCCGTTCCCTGACCCCACAAGCGCGTCAGGCGACGGCTTCAGGCCAGGGCAGGGAAAAACAGCTCGATCTCCCGCTGTGCGGAGGCGGCGGAGTCGGAGCCGTGCACGAGGTTCTCGGTCAGCACCGTGCCGAGATCGCCGCGAATGGTGCCGGGTGGCGCCTCGGCCGGGTTGGTCGGCCCCATGAGGGTACGCACGATCCGCCACGTCTCGTCGGGCCCTTCGACGACGAGGACGAGCGACGGTGAGCGGGTGATGAAACCGACCAGGTCGCCGAAGAACGGCCGCTCCTGGTGCTCGGCGTAGTGCCGCCGCGCCGTGTCGCGGTCGATCCGCCGCAGCTCGACGGCGACCAGGCGCAGCCCCTTGCGCTCGAGGCGCGCCACCACCTCCCCGGCCAGTCCCCGTTCGACGGCGTCAGGCTTGCAGATGACGAGCGTGCGATTCACGGCGGGCACGCTAGCGGGCCACTTCTGGTTCGCCGACGAGCGCGCCCCTCGCCGCACCGACGGCATGCAACGAGCCCGTGACCAGCACGGCGTCGTCGGCGGAGGCGATGGCCAGCGCCCGCTGGACGGCTTCGGCCACCGGTGGCACCACCTCCACCTCGACGCCCGTCGCTCGCGCTGCGGCGGCGACCTCCTCAGCCGGCAGGGCACGGGGCCAGTCGGCGGCGCACGCCACCACGACACGGGGCTCGGTGGCAGCCAGGGCCTCGAACATGGCCTCCGGCGAACGTCCCCGGTTCATCCCGACCACCAGCAGGCGCTCGCCGCCCACCGAGAAGTCACGCAGCGTGTCGGCCACCGCCCGGCAGCCGTCGGGGTTGTGGGCGCCGTCGAGCACCAGGAGGGGACTGCGTCCGACGATCTCGAAGCGTCCCGGAACGGCGACGCTGGCGAAGGCCTCCTGCACGGCCTCCTCCTCGACCGGGCGGCCGAAGAAGGCCTCGGTGGCGGCCACGGCCACGGCGGCGTTGTCGCCCTGGTGGGCCCCGTGCAACGGCAGGAAGACGTCTCGGTACGAGGCACCCGGGGTGTAGAGATCGAGCAGGCGTCCACCCACCGCCACCCGGTTGGCGGTGCAGCCGAACTCGCGGCCCCGGGCCACGACCGCCTGCGGGCCGGCGTCGACGAAGATGGCGGCGAGCTCGGGGTCGGTCTCGCCCAGCACCAGGGTGCCGGCGGGCCTGACGATGCCCGCCTTCTCCCGGGCGATGTCGGCCCGGGTGGGACCGAGAACACCGGTGTGGTCGAGCCCGACGTTGGTCACCACCGACACCACGGCGTCGACCACGTTGGTGGCGTCCCAGCGGCCCCCCATCCCCACCTCGATCACGGCGGCGTCGACGGCCAGGTCGGCGAACCACCGGTAGGCGGCCAGGGTGAGGATCTCGAAATGGGACGGGTGGATGCCGCTCAGGTCCTCGAGTTGGGCCACGGCGGCCACGCAGCCGGCCAGGTCGACGTCATCGATGGGCTCGCCGTTGCGGGCGATGCGCTCGTTGACCCGGACGAGGTGGGGACTGGTGTAGGTGCCGACCGTCAGGCCGTGCACGCCCAGCAGGGCGGTGACCATCCTGGCCGTCGACCCCTTGCCGTTGGTGCCGGTGACGTGCACCGCCGGCTGGGCGTGCTGCGGGTCGGCCATGAGCCCGCACAAGGTCGCCATGCGCTCGAGCGTGGGCGGCTCGAACCGCCCGGACACCAGCGCCTCGAGGTTGACCGAAGCGCCGAGGTAGGCAAGGGCGTCGTCGTACGACCAGTCGCCGGCGGTTGACGGAGGGCGCGGGCGCCGGCCGGCGCCGGGCAGGAAGGTGGCCAAAGGGGGAACCGAGACGCTCAGACCTTCACGACGACAGGCGGCCTGACCACGGCGGGCCCGGCGTCCCTGGTGGGCACCGTCGTTCTGGTGCCGTCGTGCGAACGAAGTGCTTCGGCGGCCCGCGAAGCCCGCTCCTTGGCGGCTTCGGAGGCGGCCACGACGTGGGGCCGGGTGGCCTCGGCGGCGCGCAGGGCCCGCTCCTTGGCGGCTTCGGAGGCGGCCACGACGTGGGGCCGGGTGGCCTCGGCGGCGCGCAGGGCCCGCTCCCGGGCCGCTTCGGAGGCGGCCACGACGTGGGGCCGGGTGGCCTCGGCGGCGCGCAGGGCCCGCTCCCGGGCCGCTTCGGAGGCGGCCACGACGTGGGGCCGGGTGGCCTCGGCGGCGCGCGAAGCCCGCTCCTTGGCGGCTTCGGCGGCAGCGGAGACGCCTTCGGTCAACCGCTGGGCGGGTCGGCGACGCAGCGCCCGGGCCGCCCGCCTGCGGCTCCGGCGGTCGAGCAGCCATCCCAGGAGGGCGCCGACGACGGCGCCTTCGGCGGCCGCCTTGGCCACCCTGGCCGCCATCTCGTCGGAGGCCTCGTCATCGCGCTTCGCTTGCGTGGCGGCGATGGCCGCTCCGGCCATCCCGCCGAGCAGCGCGCCTTGAACGACCTTGCGCATTTCGTCTCCTCTCCTGCCGACCGGCCTGCGGGGTTCCCCCAGGCGATCAGCTTGCGGCGCGGCGGGGGCGTTGGGTACGGGGTGCCTCGGTCCGCGGTACGAGCGTGGGGTTCACCTTCTCCTGGACGACTTGACGGTCGATGACGCAGCGGCCGACATCGGTGGAGCT
>JAHWKL010000195.1 GCA_019347915.1 Actinomycetota bacterium | reverse complement strand
TGACCGAGGACCTGGTCAAGCGCTGCCGGGGGCCCTTCGAGCAGGCCATCGCCGACGCCGGGCTGACCCAGGACCGCATCGACCACGTCATCTTGGTGGGTGGGTCCACCCGCATGCCGGCCGTGGTCGACCTGGTGCGTGAGCTCACCGGCAAGGAGCCCCACAAGGGCGTCAATCCCGACGAGGTGGTGGCGCTGGGGGCGGCCATCCAAGCCGGCGTGCTCCAGGGCGAGGTGAAGGACGTCCTGTTGCTCGACGTGACGCCGCTGTCGCTCGGCATCGAGACCAAGGGCGGGGTCATGACCCGACTCATCGAGCGCAACACCACCATCCCCACCCGGCGCTCGGAGCTGTTCTCCACCGCCGAGGACAACCAGCCCTCGGTGGAGATCCACGTGCTGCAGGGCGAGCGGGAGATGGCGGCCTACAACAAGACGCTGGGCAAGTTCCAGCTGGTCGACCTGCCCCCGGCACTGCGGGGCGTGTCCCAGATCGAGGTCACCTTCGACATCGACGCCAACGGCATCGTCCACGTGTCGGCCAAGGACCGGGCCACGGGCAAGGAGCAGTCGATCACCATCACCGGCCAGTCCTCGCTGTCCAAGGACGACATCGAGCGCATGGTGGCCGACGCCGAGGCCCACGCCGAGGAGGACCGCCGCCGGCGGGAAGAGGCCGAGGTCCGCAACAACGCCGACGCCTTGGTGTACCAGACCGACAAGCTGCTGCGGGACCAGGGAGCGTCGTTCACCGGCGCCGAGCGTGACCAGGTCGAGGCCGGCCTCACCGAGCTCAAGGGCGCCCTGGAGGGCAGCGACGTGGCCGCCATCCGCGACGCCACCGAGCGCCTCACCACCGCCAGCCACGCCTTCACCTCCCGCCTCTACGAGCAGGCCTCCCAGCAGGAGGCGCCCTCTGAGGGTGGGACCCCGTCCGACGACGAGGTGGTCGACGCCGAGATCGTCGACGAGGAGGCCTCGTCGTCATGACCGCACCGGAGCCCTGCCGCCTCGCCTGGCGTAGGCGGCAGGGCTCCCGATGCACGAGAATGGCGTCATGACCGACGACGTGCCTCTCGACGAGCTGCCGGCGGAACTGGCCGACCGGGTGCGGGCCGCCACCGCCCATGCCGGCTACCGCAGCATCCACCCCCACGACGACGGCTACCTGGTGTACGCCCACGCCGGTGAGCAGGTGGTGGTCATGGACATCGCCATGGCCGAGAACAACTCGGTGGCTGAGCGCACCGAGACGTTCTCGGCTTCCGATGTCGTCGAGGCGACGGTGCGGGGAAGCGAAGGGGAGCTGGAGGTGGTCGACCGCGGCGGCCGCCGGCGCCTCTCGGTGCCCGCGGCGCTGGCCGAGCGCCTGGCCTGAGCACCGGTTTCCTGAGCACCGGTTTCCTGAGCCATCCAGCCTGGTGGCCGGCGTCGTTCAGCCCGATGGCTCGGCGTCGCCGAGGGGGCGACGGGGATCACCGGCGAAGCGACTCGGTGACCGCCCGCACGTCGTCGGCGTCGATGAGCGGGAGGGGCTCATCGGTGGTGGCCACCGGGCCGCCACCTCGGCGCACCAGGCGCATGGGCGCAGGCGCCGGCTCCATCTCCAGGCGCCCGTTGCGCACCCGCACCTCCAAGGCGGTGCCGGCGGTGAGGCCGAGCGCGTCGCGCAGGGCCTTGGGGACGACCAGGCGGCCGGCACCGTCGATGGTGACCCTCATGGCAGAGGAACCTACCGTCGAGCGGGCCCCCATCAGGGCCGGCGGCTGCGGTTGTCGCCCGAGCAGGCGGCCATTCCCGGCCACTCAACACCAAAGGTTTCGAAGGTGTCCGTCACTCGCAACGTCAACGACTTCGAGCGGTTCGACCACCGCGTCGTCGTGAATTCGTGGACCTGAGGCACATCGCTCGAGTGCGCCGAGGCGCGCTGGCCCGGCTCGTGGGCGGTCCCGGCACGGTCCTGGGCGGCCTGTGCTCGCTGTTGGTCGACGGCGTCGAGGTGAGCACGGGGAGAGCTTGGCGAGTACCCCGAACCGGCCACCCGGTCGAGAGCGACGGTGACCGGATGTTGGAGCAAGCCGGAAAGACTGGCGGCGTAGGCTCGGGGGGGTGAAGGCGGTGATGCTCGAAGTCGACCCTGCGTTGTTGGAGCAGCGCCGCCGGCTGGGGATCGACCGGTGGGACGAGATGTGGGAGGGCGTGCTGCACATGGTGCGACCACCTTCGGACCGCCATCAGCACGTGGGAACCGAGCTCTTGCTCGTCATCGGCCCGTTGGCCAAGCAGCGCGGTCTGGTGGTCAGGTACGAGACCGGAGTCTTCAGGGCCGGAACCGACGACGACTATCGGGTGCCCGACCTGGTGCTCGCCCAGCCGGCTCAGCGGGCTGAGCGTGGCATCGAAGGCGGCGCCGAGCTGGTCGTCGAGATCCGTTCGCCCGGCGACGAGTCGTACGCCAAGCTCTCGTGGTACGCCGGGCTGGGGGTCCGGGAAATGCTGGTGGTCGACCCTGAGAGCATGGTGGTGGAGCTGTTCCGGGGCGTGGAGGGCGTGGTCACGCCGGTGCCCACTGGCGGTGACGGCGTGCTGGTCAGCGACGTGCTCGGTGTCGGGTTCGCTACGGTCGACCAGCGCTTGCAGCTGACGTGGGACGGTGGCGAGGCCGACATCACCGTGGACTGACGCCGGCGTGTCGTCGAGCGTGGCGCCCCGGGCGGCTGCGCACTCCTCCTTGCCCGTCCCTGTCGCTGGCCCTTGACAAACGGCATCGAACATATGTACGCTCTTGGTGTGTTCGAAGAGCTGGCTGCGGCGGTGGAAGAGCTGGAAGTGCCTCCCGCCGGCGAGCCCTTGCGGGAGGTGCTCGACATCTCCGATCGCCTCACGGCCAAGACGGCCCTGGCGCTGGGGACCTTCGACGCCGCCGAGGGCTACGAGGTCGACGGGGCCACCTCCACCACGGCATGGTTGCGCCACCACGGCGGCCAGTCATCGCGGGCGGCGGCTCGCCTTGCGTGCTTGGCTCGCCGCTTGCAGCGCCTGCCGGTGACGGCCACGGCATGGGCCGAGGGTGCGCTGTCGGTGGGCCAGGTCGAGGCCATCGTGGCCAACGTGGCCCCCCGCTTGGTCGAGCTGTTCGCCGAGCACGAGGGCGAGGTGGTCCCTGCCCTGGTCGAGCTGTCGGTGCCCGACACCGCAGTGGCCATGGCCCATTGGGCCCGTTGCGCCGAGGCCATCGACGAGGGCCCCGAGCCCGATCAGCGCCGGCGCTCGGCTCACGCCTCGCGCACCTTGGACGGGCGCGTCGAGCTCGACGCCAGCCTCGATCCCGAGGGTGGCGAGGTGGTGCTGACCGCCCTGCGCCTGGCGTCCACGAGGAACGTCGAGGGCGAGCCCCGGCGGACCCCAGCAGAGCGCCAAGGCGACGCCCTGGTCGACGTGTGCCGCTTCTTCTTGGACCACCAGGCCTCCGTCCCCGGGCGACGCCACCGGCCCCACGTCAACGTGGTGATCGACCTCGAGGCGCTGCTCGGTGGCGGTCCGGGCACGGTGCTGGGCGGACCGGTG
>JAHWKL010000194.1 GCA_019347915.1 Actinomycetota bacterium | reverse complement strand
CCCGGGGTACGTCGTCGGCCGAGGAGCTGGCCATGGAGTAGACGACGACCGGCGCCTCCTGCCCTTGGAAGCGGTCGACGGTGCCCACCCGGGCGCCGGGCGGCAGCACCGACTGCAGCTCGGCCACCTGGGCGTTGTAGGGGGCGATGACGAGCACGTCGGCGATCGTGAGGGGGCGCCGGTGACCGTGGCAGTCGGTGGAGGGCCGTCCGAGCAGGGCCGTCACCACGCCGGCCACCGCCGCCGCCTCCTCCGGGGAGCGGGTGCGGTTGCCAGTGGCGGCGACCGGAAGCCAGCGCAGGCCGGCGCCGGCCACCACCGGCCCGTCGTCCACGAGCTGGCGCTCGCAGGCGGGATCGGCCTCGAGCCGGCCTCCGTAGGCGATCTCGGACACGAAGCGGCACACCGCCGGATGCATGCGGAAGCTGCGGGACAGGAACAAGCCGCGCTCGGGCGGGAGGGTGTCGCCGTCGCCGAGCACGTGGCCCAGAGCGGACGCACCGGCGCCCGGGGGGTGGATGCCCGGCGAGGGCTGCGGCAGCTGCTGGGGGTCGCCCAGGAGCACGAGGTTGCCGGCGGCGCCGGCCACGGCCACGGCGTTGGCCAGGGGGAACTGCCCGGCCTCGTCCACCACGAGGAGGTCGAAGGCCCCGGCCAGGTCATCCCGGGCGAACAGCCACGGGGTGCCGCCCACCACGTCGACCTCGCCGGCGTCGAGGGCGGCGAGGACCCGGCCGTTGTCGCCGGCTGTCTGCACCAGGGGAGACGAGGCGCGGCTCCCGCCACTCGTGCGCTGCAGCACCCGCACCGCGGGCCCTTTTGGCGCGCTGCGCTCGCACACGGCGTCGAGCAGGTTGGCCACGGCGTGGTGGCTCGGGGCGCTCACACCCACGCGGCGACCGTGGCGGACGGCATCGACGATGACGGCGGCGGCGGTGAAGGTCTTGCCCGACCCCGGCGGCCCCTGCACGGGCAGGTAGCCGCCAGCCAGGGACGGCACGAGCCGGCGGGCGGCGTCCACGGGCGCTTCGCCGGGTTGCTGGAGTGGCCGGCCCCGCGGGTGGCCGGCGATGGCCGGCGCCCGGCCGACCAGGAGGTCGAGCGCCACGCCGTGACCACCCGGCGGGCGGGTGGAGCCGGCGTCAGCGCCGGCACGGGCGGCGGTCTCCGCTACTCGGGCCACCGCCTGGCGCAGCAACGTGGTGCCGAGGGGCGGCGCCGGCACCAGGGCGCGCGGGTGAGGGGCGGTGGAGCCCGCGCCCCGCTTGAGGTCGACCGTGCCGGCGGACGGGTCGAGGGCCCGCACCTCGCCGGCCGGTTTCCCGGTGCGGGGGTCGACAGGGTGGTCGCCCACCCGGAACTTGTGCTCCTGGGGCTCGAAGCGGTAGCGGTGGAGGCAGGACCGGTCGACCTCCCCCACCACGCCCTCGTAGGCCAACGGGGCCAGTGACTCGTGGTCGTCGGTCAGCTCATCGTCGGAGCGGACCAGCCGGTCGAACCAGGCCCACCACTCGGCCCTGGCTTCACGCCGGTGCCAGTCCAGCAGGTCGGACAGGAGGCGCCTGCCCCGCTGTTCGGCGTCGTCGCCGGTGCGGTCGTCGGGGAGTCCGGCGGTGAGCCTGGCCGCCAGTGCCGCCGTGCGCTCGTCGGCCTCGGCGATGGAGGCCGACGGCGCCCCGGTCACCGGGAGCGGGCGCGGCACCTGGCGACCGCCGAGCGCCTCGAGCTCGGCCCGCCGCTCCTCGAGCCAGTCGCGCAGGGCGAGCGTGGAGCGGCAGTCGTCCTCGTTGTAGGCCCGGATGGACTCGAGGATCGAGGGACGTGGTGAGGCCAACCACTGCTCGTAGGCCACGATGCTCGAACCACCGTCGGTGATGTCCCCCTCCCGGGGGGCGAGGTAGAGGGGCTCCAGCTTCTTGAGCCCGTAGCCCTCCTGGGACACGAGCACTCCCTGGCGCACCACCCGGTAGAGATCGACGAACACCCGCCCCCGCAGCAGCCGGTCGACCTCGGTCTCGCGGGTGGCGTAGCGGCCCATCAGCTTCTTCAGGGCGGTCACCTCGTAGGGCGCGTAGTGGTACACGTGCAGCTCCGGATCTTCGGCCAGACCCGCCACCACGAGGTCGACGAAGGCCTCGAAGGCGGCCTTCTCCTCGGGTGGGGAGTGTGCCCAGAAGCCGGTGTACGCCGGCGGACCACCATCCGAAGCACGCCCCACCACCCCGAAGAGGTACTCGAGGCCGCCGTCGCCGACCCACGGATCACCCTCGATGTCGAAGAACAGGTCGCCGGGCGACGGCGGGGGCAGCAGCGCCAGCCCGCGGTCGTCCTCCGCCGGCAAACGGAGGCGGTGGCGCACCCGCCCGTCGACCTCCTGCGCCTTCTGGAGCCGGGCCTGCTCGCCCAGCCGGTCCACGATGCCCTGGCGCACCCCGGGCACCGGCGAACCCGGCGCCAGCGCGGCCAGGTCGGCCACCGTGCCCACGCCGGCCCGGGCGAGCTTGGCGGCGACGTCGCTGCGCATGCCGGCGACGAGCGAGAGGTGGTCGTCGCCCCGGCGCCGGGCGTCGCAGCGCTGGGCCCAGGCGCAGCGCTCGCAGCGGGTGACCCGCTCGGGGTACGGCGCCGGCGCCGTCGCCTCGACGGCACGCTCGAGGCGCTCCTTGGCGAACCGGTAGTAGGCCAGGGCGTCGGTCACCCGGTGCCGGTGGCGCTCGCCGTCGCCGGTGACGACCACCATCGCTTCGGGCCAGGTGCCCTGGATGCGAGCGACCTGCTCGCTGTAGGCGCACAACTGCAGCAGCGCTGCGGGCGTCGGCCGGCGGGCGAGCTTGGTGTCGACCACCTCGTAGCTCCACGGGCCCAGGCGACTGGGGGTGGCGAAGCGCACCAGGAAGTCGGCGTGCCCACGCCAACGCCCGTCGAAGAAGACGGCCTGGTAGACGACTTCGGCGCCGGCGGCCATGGCCCGGGCGGTCGCCCCCGCAGCCGCCCGGAGCTGGTCGCTGGCCGGACCGGCGCACTCGACGTGCACGACGCTGCGTCCCTCGGCGACGAGGCGGGCCAACTCGGCCCGCTCGTGCTCGTCGCCCCGGCGCCGCAGCACCTCTCCTTGGGGGTCGTCGGGTTCCGGCCGGACCAGCTCGCCAGCCGCCACCCGGCGCTCGAGCCGGGTGAGATGCCCGCAGGCGAGGAAGTCGACCAAGTCGCTGGGGCTGAGCACCAGCGACCCGTCCACCACGTTCACGCCTTCGAGTATGACGGGGCCCTGTGACTGCATACCTTTCGCCGGCGATAATCCGCCGGCGCCCGTTGCACGGAGCTGGACCAGCGTCCGAGGCTGCTCCGCCTGGCGGACTGCGCAGCGTTGCCCCCTGCCGATACCTCATCGGCTCATGCTGCCGGCCACGCTCGCCGCCGCAGGCGGCCCCTTCTGGATGGCGGCCAGGAGAGGAACAGCGCGGAGGGGGCCCGGACCCCCGGCGCCCCGCGCCCCCAAAACACGGCCGGGGGGTGGGAGCGCCGCGCGTGTAAGAGGGCGAAATAAAACCACGGGGGCGCGGGAGGCCGGGGCCAGGCCGCGGGCGTGGGGGGGCCGTGAGGGGTGGCAGCGCCCCCAGT
>JAHWKL010000193.1 GCA_019347915.1 Actinomycetota bacterium | reverse complement strand
TGATGCGACCGTCCGGTGACCGCCGCCCGGCAGCCGAGGTCAAGGTGGGCCTCCTCGGAGTGCTCGCCCGCCACCGGGACGTCGCCGTCGTGGTGGACGACGACGTGCTGGTGGTCGAGGCCATGGAGGCCGCCGGTTACCGGGCCCAGCTGGCGGGATGGGGACGACCGAGCGAGTCGCTGCGCCGGGCCCAGGAGGTCGAGGGGCGGACCTGAGGCCTGAGCCTAGTGGCCCCCGCCGAAGGCGAGGGCGGCGACGACGTCCATCCGGGTGACCTCTTCGAGGGCGCGCTCGATGTGGAAGTCGTACGGCGCTCCTCCGGGGTCGACGATCGACACCTGGGTGACCACCGGCGAGCACCGTGGATCGGTCCCCGGCTGTTCGGAGATGCGGATGGATGCGTCCGGGGGGAGCCTCAGCTCCTCGCGCACCCAGGTCTCCAGGTCCGGGCCGTTGGTGCCCGCTCCCTCGGATGGGGTCACCTCAACCCCTCGCCACCCATGGGCCGAGCGTAGCGAGGCGCCCCCGGCCTCTTGGTCCTCACCACCCGCCCAGCCAGGGAACGGCCCGAGCGACCACCGGCCTCGGCGGCGACAGCACGAGAGGAGCCGTCGGGCGTCGGCGAACCTTGGGCCAGGAGGGCCTCGACCGCCTCCTCGACGGTCATGAACACGGGGATGACCTCGGCGGCGCCCGAACGGTGCAGGAGCCGGCGAGCGCTCACGCGCCGGCACACCAGGCCGACGCGGCTCAGGGTCTCCGAGGACCAGTGGAGGAAGGCGGTCAGCTGGCGGAAGTGGTGCGACCCGGCGATGGTCAGGGAGGTGATGTCGACCACGACGGCCTGCGACGGGCACGCCGGGAGGACGTCGTCCTGCAGCCCGGAGAACAGCGCGGCGCCGGCCGATCCCTCCAGCGAGACGATGGTCACGTCGCCCTGCTGCCTGATCGTCACCGCCGATGTCATGGTGCGATGGGCCCTCACCCTTCGATGGAGAGACCGGCGGCGAGGCCGCTGAGCTCGGGAAGACCCAGCGAGAGGGGCACGGCCGCCGGGCGAAGGGCCTCGGGCCCGGGCCCCGCGGCTACGGGCAACCCGGAGGATCTCGCCCCGACGAAAGGTTCAGCCATCGATCAACTCTCTCGGCCAACTCTGGCGCGGACCCTCGAGGCTGAAGGTGGCAGCGCCTACCTTACCGCTACGGGTCCGGACGCAACCACCGATCTTCCGCCTCTCGGCGACCTCCTGAGCCGGCGTCCGCCGCGGTCAGGCGACCCGGTTGCTCTCCTCCCACTGCCGGACCGACTCCAGCGCAGGTGGTGACATCCGGTCGCGTTTGAGCTCGGCGAAGTTCTCGTACCGAGCCAGCCACGAGACGTGGGCCCACAGCTCGAGGGCCTCGTCGTCCTCCGGCACCTCACTGATGACCGGGCCGAAGATGGCAGGGCCCTCGCCTCCGTCGAGCACGATGGTGGGGACCCCGAAGCTCCTCGTGCGCTCGCGCAGCTGGCGGTGCTCCGCCGCCACCTGCTCGGCCGTGGACCCGTCGGCCCACGCCTCGGCGCAGAGGCCCGGTTCGAGACCGGCGTCCGCCAGCGCCGCCTCCACGGTCTCGGGCGCGTCCAGGGGCTCCCCGCCCTCGTGCACCCGCCGGCCGATGGCCCGGTAGAGGTCGCCCACCCCCGGGGGGCCGGCGGCGCGGCGAACGGCCACCGCCGTGCGCAGTGCCCGGGCCGACCGGGCATGGGCCGTGGCCAGCTCCTCCGGCTCCTGGCCGGCGTTCTGCAGCTCCAGCGAGAACAGGCCCCACCGCAGCTCGATCACACCCAGCTCCTGGAGGCGGTGGGCCCAGCGCGATGTCTGGTAGCTCCACGGGCAGACGGGGTCGAAATAGAAACGGATGCACTCCGGCATGCACCGTTCCTTCCCGGTCGGCTGTGGTCGCACCACGGCACCCGCCGGCCAGTGGCGAGCACTACTGTTGTTGCCCGCCCACGGGGTGCGCGGGGATGGAGGTCGGGCATGCGCACGGCACGTGCGTCGGGTGGCGGCTGGCGGAGCTCGACGGTGCTGGCCGGGGTGTCGGTGGTGCTGACCGTCCTGGGCCTCATCCTCCACGTGGACAGCCGCAGCGTGGGTGGCACCGAGCGGTTCTTCGACCCGGTCATGCCGGTCGCGGCCATCGCCTTCCCCGCCACCGGGGCCTTCATCGCCACCCGCCGCCCGGGCCAACCGCTCGGGTGGCTCTTCGGCGCCGGCTCGCTGCTGGGCGTGGCCTTCTTCGCCGAGCAGTACGCCGTGCACGCCCTCCAGGTACGCCCGCAGGCGTTTCCCGGCGGCGTGTGGATGGCGTGGTTGGGCGGGTGGCTCTGGGTTCCCGGCTATCTGGTCCTATGGACCCTCCTGCCCCTGCTCTTCCCCGACGGGCGGGCGCCATCGGCCCGCTGGCGCCCGGTGGTGTGGGTGGTCGCCGCCCTGGTCGCCGTGACCACCCTCCTCGCCGCGCTGGCCGCCGACCCCGTCAACACCCCGGCGCCCGCTGCCGCCGTCGGCATCGAGGGGCTCCACCGGCCGGCGTCGGCCGCGTACGCCATCGGCATCCTCGTCGCCGGGCCCCTGTGCTGGGCGGGACTCCTGAGCCGGCAGAGGCGAGCGGGACCGCCAGAGCGATCACAGCTTCGCTGGCCTGTCCTCGCCGTGGGTCTGGCCGTTCTCGTCCCCCTGTTGGCCGCGGTGACCAGCCTCCTCCTCGGCACCTCCGTGCCCTTGGGCGCCTACCAGGTCGCCGGCATCGTCACCCTCCTCGGCGTCCCGGCGGCGACGATGGTGGCCATCGTCCGGCACCGCCTGTGCGGGCTCGACGCCAGGGCCGACACGATCGCCAACCGGATGCTCGTTCACGGCGCCCTGACCGCGGTGGGAGCCGCCACCTTCGTGATGATGCTGGCCGCCCTCCAGGCCTTCGTCCCCGATGAGCACCTGTTCGCACGTTCCGTCGCCGCTCTACTCGTGACCGTGATGGCCGTGGCTCCGCTGCACGGCCCCTTGCAGCGGGCCGTCGACCGCCTGGTGTACCGAAGCCGTCATTACGACGAGCGGGTGCTGCGCTCACTGAACGAGTGCCTGCAATCGGACGCCGGCACCGACGTGCTCCTGCCGACCATCGTGGAGACCCTGGCCCGGGGGCTGCGCGTCCCCCACGTCGCCATCGCCGTGGGCTACGGAGACGAGACCACGGCGTCCGCCGCCTACGGGGAGGCGAGAGAACCCGTCGAGGTCCTGGCCCTCGTGCACCAGAACGAGCCCGTGGGACGGCTCGTCGTCGCTGCCCGCAGCAGCGAGGAGCCCTTCGACGCCACCGACCGCCGGTTGCTCGACAACGTGGCCGGCCAGGTGGCGGTGGTCGCCTACGCCCTGTGCCTCACCGCCGACCTGCAACGGTCCAGGGAGCGGCTGGTGGCCACGCGGGAGGAGGAGCGCCGCCGATTGCGCCGTGACCTCCACGACGGCCTGCAGCCGGCGCTGGCCGGCGTCACGTTGGGGCTGGAAGCGGTGCGCAACGTCGTCGGGCGGGACAACGGCGCCGAGGAGCTGCTCGGCCGCCTCACCGCCGAGCTGCAC
>JAHWKL010000192.1 GCA_019347915.1 Actinomycetota bacterium | reverse complement strand
TGGAGCGCAACGCCCGCGTCACGGCCACGCCGCCCCCATCCATCTCCACCACGACCGACGCGGCGGCGCCGTCGACTCCGCCGGGCACGCCTACGGACACCCCGTCGTGGGCTCCGACGTCCACCGGCTCGGACACCGGTGGCTGCTCACCCGCCAGCCACGTCAGCGAGCCGGTGCGGGGCTGGTCCCCCTGGTTGGTGACCAGGACGGAATGGTCACCGTCGACGCCCGCTGCCGCGCAGAACCAGGTCGACGACAGTGACCCGACGGGGTCGCTCACCGGCATGGCGAACGAGGCCGCCGTCCCGAAGGGGCTCTCACCGTCGTTGCCGATGTCGCCGACGTCGGCTGCGGCCATGGCGGCCAGGACGGCGACCAGGACCACCAGCACCGGGGCACGCCGGACGGTCATGGGCGCCACACCGACCGTGGGCCCCGCAGGACCAGGCGCACGACCAGGAACCACAGCGCCGCCTGCCCGGCGACCGCGAGCCACCGCAGCGGAGAGGTGCGGTAGCGCAGCGTGGCGGGGCCGCCCTCGTCGACGCGGAAGACGTTGGCCCAGCCCAGCGCCTCCTCACGCTCGGCTCCCTGGGTGCCGGCGCGCAGCTGCCAACGGGGTGACGACGTCTCGGCCACGTAGATGCGTCCGGGTGCCACCTCACCCCGGAAGCGGGCGTGGGAACCCTCGCCGAGCACGGGCGCCGACGCCGACAGGTCCTGGCCGACAGCAGCAGCGAAGAGGTCGGGAGCGTCGACGGCGGCTCCCTCGTCAAGGGCGGCACGCACGGGCACCCACGCCGCGTTCTCGTAGATGATCAGGGCGGGGTCGACGTCGATGCGGCGCAGGTCGAGTTGCTGGCCCACGGTGGCCACCAGGCCGGACGGAAGCGGCCGGAGGAGGGTCTGGTCCCGGGCCGGCGCCGCCTGCTCGGCCAGCACGAGGTAACGGACCCCGAGGGGACCGAGAAGGCGCCCCAACCGCTCGGTACGCCCCTCGGCGGCAAGGCGCAGGGCGTCCCCCACCAGATGGCCCGAGGAGCCGGACCCGCCAGCCCAGCGGGCGGTCAGGCTGGAAGCACCGTCGCGGGACAGGCCGTACGCCAGCCCGTCGTCCAGCCGGGAGCCGGCCACGGGCAGCACTTCGGGATCGCCCAGCCACAGCACCCGGAAGGCGCCGGCCGGAGCGACCTCGTCGCTGTTCATGAAGGCCAGGGTCCGGTCGAAGTCGCTGTCGGGTGTACCCCACTCGCCGTCGACGGCACCGGCCAGAACCGGCACGGTGGCGGCGGCGAGGGCGACGGCGGCCACCAGCGAGGCCACCTGGCGCCACCCGAACCGGTAGCCGGGGAGGTCCCGCTCGAAGGCCGCCATGCCGACGGCAGCCGCCAGGGCCAGCGCCGCGGCGGCCGGGGCGAGGAGGACCTCGGCCGGGGGCAGGGGCACGCCGGTGAGGCCCCGGCCACCGGCCCAGACCAGGGCCCAGCACACCAAGGCCACCGTCCACGCCCGTGCCGCCCAGGTGAAGCGCCAGCCCCTGCCGATGAACAACGCCAGCGCCGCCGCCAGCGGCACGGCCCAGCCCAGCGCCGAGAGCCCCACCTTGCCCGTCTCGAACCGGAGCAGCTCACCCACGCCGAGATCGTCGGTGCCCAGCGGGGAGATGCCGGCCATCGCCGACCATCCGCTGCCGCCGGCAACGGGCAGGAAGTCCAGCGCCCACGGCAGGTGGAGGACGGCGGCGACCACCGCCGCGCCGGTGGCCACCGGCACGGCACGCCATGCTCCACGGGGCCGGCCGGCGAGGAACGAGCCGGCGACCAGGGCCAGCGCCAGGACCGGCACCAGCACGACCGCGAGCGGGACGAAGGCGCCCACGAGAGCGAGCAGCAGCCCGAGGCCGAGCGTGGGCCGCCACACCGGCCGAGAAGCGCGCCCGGGGGCATCCTCACCCTCGACCGGTTCCGAGGGAGAGGCGAAGGGCTCCTCCCCCGTGGCGGCCAGGAGGCGGCCCAGGATCCACGGCGCAGCGGCGTAGAGGATCAAGCCGTCCCAACGACCACGGCTCAGGGCGTCGTAGGGGAGGGGGACCACCGCGTAGACGATCAGGCCGATGGCCTGGCTGCGTGCCGATCCAAGGGGCCGGCAGAGCCGCCAGGCCCCGACCAGGCCGACGGGCAGGGTGCCGAGCACCATCAGCTGCTGGAGCAGGCCCATGCCGCCGAACAGCCCCAGGCCGCTCAGCCCGATGAGGGCGAACGCCGTCGGCGCCGGTGCCTCCGAACCCAGCCCGGCGGACCGCCACCCGCTCAGGTACTCCCCGAGAAGGGACAGCGGGCGCTGGTCGAAGCCGGACAGGCTGGCGAAGGCGGGGAGCGGCTCTCCGATCAGGTCGCGGGACCCGATCAGCACCACCAGGGCCACCACCACGGCGGCGGCGACGGCGAAGCGGCGGGGACCGGCCGACAGTGAACCGCCGACACCCCGGCGGAGATCGGCCAGGGAGGCCCGCACCCGGTCGCCGCCCCCCAGCTCCCCCCGGAGGTAGCCGGTGATCCGGGTGCTGCCCCGGTTCTGCAGCCGGCGCACCTGGCCGTCCCGCAGCCCCCGCACCGCCCGCAGCGCCCGGCGGCGCCGGCGGATCTCGCCCAGGCGCCGGGCGTTCCAGGACCAGGCACCGAGCACGTCGACGGCCTGGGAGACCCTGCCGGCGGCCATGGCATAGATCGCCTCGATCGCCGCCAGCAGCGCGGCCTGGGGCAGCACCCGCAGCAGGTGGAACGGGCCGTAGCACACCAGCATGGTCCGCAAACGGTGACGGGCCATCAGCCGGCGCCGGTCGTCGACGGACCGGCGGCTCATCAGCTCCTCCCGATGCTGCACCCGCGCCGCGGGCACCACCACGATCCTGGCCCCGGCCACCTGCGCCCGCCAGCACAGGTCCAGGTCCTCTCCGAGGAAGGTGATGGCCGGGTCGAAGCCACCGAGGGTGGCGAACAGGTCGGCACGCACGAGCGTGCACGCCCCGGGGATGGTGAACACGTCCCGCACGGCGTCGTGCTGCTCCTGGTCGAGCTCACCCCGCTCGACGAGGGGCGTGAGCACTCCGGTCTTGTCGGCCGACAAGCCCACCTGCAGGAGGGCGCCGGGATTGCCCCAGGAGACGACCTTGGGCCCCACGATCCCTGCGTTGGAGCGGTAGGCCTCCTCGACGAGGGCCCGGATGGCGCTGCGGTCGAGGAGGATGTCGTCGTGGCAGAAGGCGTAGAACGACGCACCCTCGACGACCTCGAGGACCTCGCGCGCCGCCAGCTCGCTGCGCTGGGTGCGCGGGAGGCGGCGGCGCGAACGCTGCCGGTGGGTCTGGAGGACATCGACGAGCCGCTGGCGGCGCTGCTCAACTGGGCCGCCGGGCCCGACGGCCCGGCCGCCCAGGCGGGTCTGTGGTTCAACGAGCCCGTGCCGGTGCGGGTGGCGCCCGGCAGCGCCGAGGTACTGCTGGTCAACGAACGCATCGTGGAGCAGCCCTACGTGCTGGCCGCTGTGCCCTCAGGCGCCAGTGTGCTCGACGTCGGCGGGGCGGAGAGCACGCTGGCGCTGGCGCTGGCCTCGCGGGGGCACCC
>JAHWKL010000191.1 GCA_019347915.1 Actinomycetota bacterium | reverse complement strand
GGCGGTCGACGCGCACCCGCCACACCGTCTCGGCGCGTACGGCGAAGGTGGCGTCGAGGGTGTGGTCGCCGGTCTGCTCCGCTCGTTGCAGGACCAGCCCGTCGAGCTCTCTCGCCCCGCTGCCCTGGCGGACGAACATCTCCGCCGCCTGCACCAGTGGCGGGTAGGACGACCGGCCGCGGTAGCGATCGAGGGTGAGCAGGCCGCGGCGGTAGTCGGCGGCCACCGCCGGCCCCTCGTCCGGCCCGACCCGTCCGAAGTACACGCCTTCGGGCAGGCACACCAGGTTGGCGGCGAAGCGGTCGCCCCCGATGTGCGAGCACTCCCACACCTCGGGCACCCCGGCAGCCACGAGGGCCCGGGCCAGGGGCCTCCCGTAGACGGCGCAGCACCGGTCGTGCCTGCCGTTCGTGCAGACCAGCGACACCGGTGCCGGCGGTGCCGTGCCCAGCGCCGGCGCCCGGTCGGAATCCAGCACCGACCAGTCGAGGTCGAGCAGCTCAGCCGGGTCGTCCACGGTGAGGCCCTCCACCCAACTGCGACGGACGCCGGAATAGGCGAGGTAGCACTGGCGCCGGGGCCCGGGGCGGGCGAACCCGGGGCGGCGGATGAGCAGGGGCCGTACCTGGCGCCGGCGGCAGCGGGCGGCCAGCGCCGCCGCCACCGTCGCATCGAGCCCGCTCTGGCTGAGGGCGTCCGGTCCCCACGCCCCCGGCTGCTCCAGGAGGATCCAGGACCGCACCCGCGAGGCGGTGGCCATCAGCGGTTCGCCCCGGATGGCGGAGCCGATGGCGCAGGTCTCCCCCTCAGGCGCCACCGGGCACGACCTCGAGCACGCCCTCGACCACGAGCCGGCGCACCAGCACCAGGCGGCTGGAGGCGTCGAGCAGGTCGTCCAGGGCGGCGACCGGGGCCGGTGGGCCGTCGACGAGCCGGCGGATGGCGGGCTCGACGGCCAGGGGCACGGCCAGCTCCCGGTCACCGAGGACCAGGCGCAGGCCGTCGTCACCGAGCTCTACCTCGCACACCGCACCGGGCCGGCGCCGGACGACGCTTCGGTCGTCGAGCTGGTCGAGCCCGACGAGCTGTTGGAGCTGGCCCTCCAGGAGCGGCAGCCGGCGTGACCAGAACCCGTGGCGCAGCTCGCCGGCGACCGGGCCGGCGTCGAGGGCCGCCATCCACCGCCCCGCCTCCCGCACGCACTCGTTCACCGCATCGGCCAGCGCGTCGGCGCCCTCATGGCGGGCGAAGCCGACCGGCAGCGCGGTGCGGAAGGCCGGGTGCTCGGCGGCCTGCTCGAGCACCGCCTTCAGCACGTCGTAGCCGGTGATCGTGTGCACGCCGAGGGTCACGTGCAGCGACGTGTCGTCCTGGGTGCGGGCGGCGTGGACGAAGCCCCGGGGCAGGTAGAGACAGTCGCCGGTCGCCAGCTCGGCGTCGAAGAGCAGGGGTTGGCGGGCGGCCAGCTCCTTGCGGGAGTGGTGGCGGGGCAGGGGGGCCTCCATCACCGGCTGGCGCACCTCCCAGTGCTTGCGCCCGTGCACCTGGAGGACGAAGACGTCGTGGGTGTCGTGGTGGGGCGCCAGGCCGGTGGCTCCCGCCGGCGTCAGGTAGGCGTTGGCCTGGACCGGGTGGGTCAGGGCCAGCTCGAGGTCGCGACAGAAACGGGCCAGGGGCGCCCACGACCGGTGCAGCGACTGGAGCACGATGGTCGCCCCGTCGGTGAAGGCGCGGTACACCTTGGCCACGTCGGCGGCGCCCCGGTAGGGCCGGCTCCCGACCCGGCCGGAGCGCGTGTAGGAGCCGGGCGGCAGCGGCCGCCCGTCCTTCACCAGCCGGAACGACGGGGTCCGCGGCGCGGTGGTGGAGAGGATGTGGTCGACGCCGGCCAGTGAGAGCAGGTCGGCGAAGCCGCCGGGGTCCGGGTCCGCCCGCCGGTGGGGCCGGGCCCCCCAGCAGTCGGAGAGGAAGCTGTCGACCTCGTCGACGCAGCGGGCCAGCGAGTGGCCCGGCGGCGACGGCTGGGACTCAGGCGTCAGTGGTGTCGGCGTCGTCGGTGGTGTCGGCGTCGTCGGTGGTGTCGGCGTCGTCGGTCGTGTCGGCGTCGTCAGTGGTGTCGGCGTCGTCGGCCTCATCGGCGTCGCTGCCGACGGGGGTGTCGGCGGCCATGGTCGAGTGCCCAGGGCGGAGCCACACCGTCTCCATGTCGTTGTCGCGCAAACCGGTCACCACGTCGGCCATGTCACACCTCTCAGGGAAGGAACGGGAGTCGTCGGCGAGCTTAACCAGAGGGCGGCGAGCGGAAACTCGGGTCGCTGCGGGTTGGCGGCGGCGACAGGTCGAGGCCGACGTCGGCCAGCCCCGCCTCGATGCCCGACCGCTCCTCGGACAGGAGGCGTCGGCGGTCGCCGGCAGGGCGCATGGCCGTCGGAAGTCGGAAGGCCGTGGCCAGGTCGACGAGGAGCCCGTCGTAGGCATCGAGGTCCTCGCACCACTCGGCCACCTTGGTCGGCCACAGCCGGTCGTCGTTCTCGTAGTTGTCGAGGCGCCGGCGCATGACCCGCGCCTCGCCCACCAGCACGGTCCGGGGGTCGGTCGGCGCCCGGGGCGACGGTGGGGGCTGGGGCGCCGGCTCGGGCCGGGGCACGGGGCCCGGCGGGGGCACCGGCTCAGGTGCGGGACCGGGACCGGGACCAGGGCCGAGGGCCGGCGGTGACCGGCGGCCGGTGATCCCCAGGTCGAGCCCGGCGGTCACCACCTCCTTCTCGAGGAGCGCACGCTCGAGTGTGGTGAGGACCCGCCGGCCGATGACCAGCTCGGGCAGCGGTGCACCGGGGAGCTCGAGCAGGTAGGCGACCTGGACGAGGGCCTGATCGTAGGCGTTGCGAGTCTGGCGCTGAGCGGCCCCGGCGCCTCCTGGGTTACCGCCCAGCTGCGACCGCAGGCCGCGGAGCCGGACCACCAGGTCCGGGGGCAGCGAGCTGGCGTCGGGCCGCGGTCGTGGGGACGGGCGCCAGGGGCGGGTCGGTTCGGCCACGTCGCACCTCCAGTGTCCCTCGGCGGCGCTCCCCTCTTTCCTACCAGCAGGCGGGGCCCGGTGCGCGCTATTCCATTTCGCCGGCGAGCGAAGCGAGCCTGTGCGGCTCCGCAGCTGCACCCCTCGGCCGAGGGTGTGGAGCGCCCCCGGTACGCTCGGGGAGCCATGGCCAAGGTCCACGAGCTGCTCGCCGGCGGCCGGTGCTTCTCGTTCGAGTTCTTCCCGCCCAAGACCGACGAGGCCGAGCGTGCCCTCGAGAAGGCGCTGGGCGAGCTCGAACCCCTCCGGCCCTCCTTCGTGTCGGTCACCTACGGGGCCGGGGGCAGCACCCGCCAGCGCACCCGCGAGATCGTGCTGCGCATCCTGTCCGACACCTCGATGACCCCCATGGCCCACCTCACCTGCATCGGGCACAGCCGGGACGAGCTGGTCGAGATCCTCGACGGCTACCGGGACGCCGGCGTCGAGAACATCCTCGCCCTCGCCGGCGACCCGCCCGCCGGCGGCGAGGCCGACCAGCCGGCGAGCGACTTCCGGTACGCCGTCGAGCTGGTGGAGCTGGTGCGTGAGCGGGGCCCGTTCTCGGTGGGCGTGGC
>JAHWKL010000190.1 GCA_019347915.1 Actinomycetota bacterium | reverse complement strand
CGAGCAGTACGACGCCTACATCGCGGGGTTGAAGGCGAACCCCGAGAGCCGGATCGGATCGGGCGTCGGCACCGGCGCCCTGTCCGGCGCAGAAGCCACCACCGGGAGCGACTCATGACCCTCATCGCCGACGCCACGACGCCGGTGCACATCCGGCGCCCGCGGCAGTCTCCCGGCGCCAAGATCGTCAAGGTCCTCACGACGACCGACCACAAGACGATCGGCCTGCTCTACCTGACGACGTCCTTCATCTTCTTCCTGCTCGCCGGCGGCATGGCCGAGATCATCCGCGCCGAGCTGGCGCAGCCGGGCCTGCAGGTCGTGAGCCCGGAGCAGTACAACCAGCTGTTCACCATGCACGGCACGATCATGATGTTCCTGTTCGCCCCGCCGGCCGCCTACGGCTTCGCGAACTTCATCATGCCGCTGCAGATCGGCGCGCCGGACATGAGCTTCCCGCGCCTGAACGCCTTCTCGTACTGGCTGTACCTTTTCGGTGGCATCACCGTCCTGTCCGGCTTCCTCACGCCGGAGGGCGCCGCGTCGTTCGGTTGGTTCGCCTACGCGCCGCTCAGCTCGAACGAATTCTCGTCAGGACTCGCTCTCGACTTCTGGGTCCTGGGTCTGGGCGTCGCCGAGGTCGGCGCCATCGCCGCGGCCGTCGAGATCATCATCGGCATCCTCAAGATGCGTGCCCCGGGCATGACCCTCAGCCGACTTCCGCTGTTCGCCTGGGCCATGCTCGTGACCGCGTTCATGATCCTGTTCGCGTTCACGCCGCTCATCGTCGGCAGCCTGCTGCTCGAGCTCGACCGAGGCTTCCACACCCAGTTCTTCAACGTGGAGCAGGGTGGAAGCGTTCTGCTGTGGCAACACTTGTTCTGGATCTTCGGCCACCCCGAGGTCTACATCCAGTTCCTCCCCGCCGCCGGCATCGTCTCGATGGTCCTGCCCGTCTTCGCCCGCCGCAAGATCGCCGGTTACACCTGGCTCGTGGGCGCCTTCGTCGCCATCGGGTTCCTGTCGTTCGGCCTGTGGGCCCACCACATGTTCGCGGTGGGACTGCCGCCCTTGGTGCTCAGCTTCTTCGCCGCCGCCAGCCTCGTCATCGGGATACCTGCAGGGGTGCAGGTCTTCGCATGGCTGGCGACGATCTGGTCGGGCAAGCCGGTGTGGAACACGGCCTTCCTCTTCGTCCTCGGCTTCCTCGTGATCTTCGTCATCGGGGGGATCACGGGGATCATGGTGGCCGCTGTGCCCTTCGACCTCCAGGCCCACGACACCTATTTCGTCGTTGCCCACTTGCACTACGTGCTCATCGGCGGGGTGGGCTTTCCGATCTTCGCTGGGATCTACTACTGGTGGCCGAAGTACACCGGGCGCCTCCTCGACGAGCGGTTGGGCAAGTTGAGCTTCTGGCTGTTGTTCATCGGCGTCAATGTGACCTTCTTCCCCATGCACATCGTCGGCCTCCTCGGCATGCCGCGGCGCGTCTACACCTATCCCTCCGGCCTCGGCTGGGAGGTCTGGAACATGATCTCGACAGCGGGCGTGTTCCTGATCCTGCCGGGCATCTTGTTGTTCATCGCCAACATCATCTATAGCAAGCGGCGGGGCGCTCCTGCCGGCGCCGACCCGTGGGGCGGCGACACGCTCGAATGGGCCGTTCCCTCGCCACCCCTCGACCACGGTTGGTCGGTTCTCCCCATCGTGCACAGCCGGCATCCGTTGTGGGACCAGGCTGCAGTGAGCGAGGGCGACCCGAAGCTCGAGCGGTTCGTCGAGGCACTCGCACAGTGGCCGCTCCGATGGCGAGCAGCCCTCATCGTGCGGACGACGGACGCGCTGCCAGAGGAGGTCTTCCGAGTGGCGGGGCCCTCTGTGTGGCCGTTCGTCACCGCCATCGGGGTCGTCACCATCTTCGCCGCCGAGCTGCTGAAGTTGCGCTTGGGGGCTCTCGCTGGTGCCCTGGTCGTGGTCGCCGGAGCCATCGGCTGGAACTGGCCCGAACGACCCCCCATCGAAGAGGAGGAGGAGCTGGCGTTCGAACGTGAGCACGGCGTTCCCGTGCGAGCCGGAGGTAGCGACGTGGTGGCGCAGTGGGGAATGGGACTGTCCATACTCTTCGTCGCCATCGCCTTCGCCAGCTTCCTGCTGACCTACTTCTACCTCCGGCTGGAGAACGACGTGTGGCCGCCCGCCGGCATTGCCGAGCCGAATGGACGACTGTTTGCGGTGAGCGCCGCTCTCGCCATCGCCGGCGTGGTCGCCGCCCATGTCGCAGTTCGGCGGATTCGTCTCGGTGACGAACGGGGACTTCGCCTGTCGCTCGCCGGCACGCTCGCCTTCGGTTCCGCGGCGATGGCGCTCCAGATCATCAGCTTCTCCCGGCTCGAGTTCGGCGGTACCGACCACGCCTACGGCTCGATCTTCTTCACCCTGGGCGGGTTCTGCTTCGGGGTACTCGGAGTGGCACTCATCATGGGGGCCATGACGCTCGTCTGGGGCTACCGGCACGCCCTCACCCCGCGGCGGCACGTCACCGCCTCGAACACGGCACGGTTCTGGGCGGCGGCGGTGACCGTCTGGCTCATCGGGTTCGCCACGCTCTACCTCGGGCCATACCTGACATGACCGCGGGCGATGGCAACGTCGAGCCGACCGCGGCTGCGACCCCGGAGGCGCGGCGGCGCTTCCTCACCCTGGCCGGCCTCTTCCTCGCAGGACCGTCGATCTGGATGGCCCACTTCTTCCTCGTCTACCTCGTCGCCGAGGCGATGTGCGCGGTGGGCGTGGACGCAGAGGTTCTGTCCCTGCCGCTCCTCTCAGCGGCGACCCTGCTGGCGACGGCACTGGCGGTCGTCGCTGCTGCCGTCACCACCCTTCTCGCCTACCGCCGGTGGCGTACAGCCAGCGCCTCTCGGGCTTCCGACGGCGACCGGTCGTCGGAACCGCAAGGGGAGCACGACGCCCAGATCGCCCTGGCGGGATTCCTGCTCGGGATCCTGTTCATCGTGGCCATCCTCTTCGTCGGCATGCCCGCCGCCGCCCTCGATCCGTGCTGAGATCCGCAACGGCTGTGCTCGCACACCAGGGGGAGGCGCTGGCGCCCCACGAGGTGTGGGCGGCGTGGAACAACGACCCACTGCTTCTCCTCGGCATCACCGCCGCCGCTTGCCTCTACCTGCGCGGGTGGTCGCGCGGCAGCCGGAGGCCAGAGGCCTGGCGCCAGCCAGTCGGTGCGCTCGGGCTCGTCGCCTTGGCGTTGGCGCTGCTGTCACCCCTCGACGCCCTCGCCAACACGCTCGCTGCCGCCCACATGGTCCAGCACATACTCCTGATCCTCGTCGCCGGGCCGCTTCTCGTCGTTGGAGGAGTGTCGTCCACGATGATGCGGGGGCTCTCCCCTTCGCTTCGCCGGGCCGCTCGGCGAGCAGCGCGAGCGTCCGGCACCGACTCGGTGGTACACACGCTGCGTCGGCCAGTCCCAGCCTGGGTGCTCCACGCCGGCGGCCTCTGGCTCTGGCACAGTGCATTCCTGTACGAGGCAGCGCTCGGCTCTCACGTGCTGCATGGGCTCGAACACCTGACGTTCATCGTGACGGCGCTGCTGTTCTGGTCCGTTGTCCTCAGTCCACGTACCAGTCGGAGG
>JAHWKL010000018.1 GCA_019347915.1 Actinomycetota bacterium | reverse complement strand
TCGTCAGCGACTCGGTCCGGACCGCGAAGGGCGCGGCGTCCAGCTCTTTCGGCAAGGTCATTCCTTCTCTCCCTCCTCGAGCGCCGCCGAGGCGGGCGACCCGTCGGAAACCTCGTTCAGGGCGTTCACCAGATCCTCGACTCCGAGTCCGTTGCGATGCGCGTCGACCAGGGCCCGGCGCGCCACGTCGAGGGCGAGGGCGCGCCGCTCCTTCTCGTCCACCGCGTAGTCGGGCGCGACGAACGTCCCGCGGCCGCGCTGGACGTACACGACGCCGTCGCGCTCGAGCTCGTCGAAGATCACGCTGGGCAGCTGCGCCACGAACACAGCGAGGCGAGCACACGCGTGAATGATGTTGCCGGCTCGGTTGGCGGCCGCGGCTCGATCGTCGAGTGCAGCGAGCTCTGCCTCGATCTGCTGGACGAGGTCGTCGGCGAGACGGGGGTCGCCGATGGCCATGCCCTCGGCCGTTGCCGTGATGATGGCCCTGGCGGTGTTCACGGCCTCTCGCATCTCAGGAGGGAGATCGCTCACTACCGGCACGCTACGCCCCCACCATGCCCTTGCGCTTGGCCGCGGCGAGGATGGCCACGATCTCCCGCTCGGCCATGTCCCGGCCGTAGATGTTGCCGTGGATGTGCAGGTGGATCCCGTCGGTGGCGCCCACTCCGCCGCCTCCCTTCGGGACAACCCGCTCGCCCACTTGGAGGACAGCGGGGCGCTCATCGGTACGGAGACCGTCGAACGTGGGCCAAGACGGGGACACCATGCCGCCGCGGTGGGCGTAGTGAACGTGCGGGTTGTCGCCGGGTGCATGGTTCCGGACTCGCCACAACAGCTCCCGGTGCGGCCCTGCCCCCCGCAATCGGCGGGCGAGTTCGTCGAGCGCCCACGTCGGACCGACCCAGTCCGACGCCGGGTTCAGGCGGTCCATGTGGTAGCTCGTGGGCGAGCCACCAACGGCTCGGTTGTGCCATGGTGAGCGATAAGCGGATGACATGCGAACGGGCAGCCCTGTGGCTGCTGCTCGGGCACGGTCGATCGCCTTGCCAGCAGCACGGATGTTGCCGGGGCCGTCGCCCGTGTTCAGGTTCGCATTGACCGCAATGCGGGCGAACCCCTTGAGATTGCCGAGCAACCGCTGCATGTTGGACAGGCCATCGTTGGCCTCGCGCAGGCCCGGCGTCTCGATGTGGGTCCGCTTGACTCCGGGCGTTCTGTGCAGCAGGCGCTGCCAGTTGCCGATGTTGCCGAAGCCGGTGTGGATGCCCGGCGTCGAGATGGCCGTCGCCTTGCCCGCTGGAATGGCGTCGAGGCGACCGATGTAGTTGTCGATCTGCGTGCGCAGTCCGGGGAACTCCTCTCGGAGCGCCAGGAGGCGGGTACGCAAGGCGTCGGTCTGGATCTTGGTATCGGTCGAGATGGCCCCAGCACGCACCAAGGCCTCGACCTCAGTCTGGGCCTGCTCAACCACTCCGATCATGGCCAGGGCCAGCCGATCCTGCATGGCGGCGTGGGATTCGCCCTCCTTGGCGCCTCCCGCCAACTCGGTGTGGAGCTCCCTGACCTTCTCGCGGAGGCGAATTGAGGCTTCCTCGGCCGTGAGATGCACCCCCAAAGCGGCGTCGAGGGCCTCCTTGAAGGCGTCCACCGACTCAGCGGCAGTGGCGAACTCATTGCCCAGCGTCTCGGTCACGCCCTCGAGACGCTCGGTCGGGGTAACGGCCCGGCCGACCTCGGCGACGGCGCCGGCCAGCTTGTCCCGGGCCTCGTCGCTCATGGCTCCGAGATTGACCCCCATTTGATTCGCCAGTTGGGCGATGCGCTCCTCGGAGACGCCCGAAGCGCCGGACATCTCCTTGAGGGTCCGGGTGGCTTCCTGGATCTGCGGGGAGAGGATGCGCTGCGTCTCGGCGAGGGCGTCGGTGGCGTCGGCGGCGGAGATGGCGCCCTTGCTTGCCATGAACAACTCGACGGCTTGGTCGTGGAAGGCGGCGGTGTTGTGCTTCAGCCCGGTGTTCACCAGGGCTTGGCTGTTGACAAGCTCGGCGTTGCGGTCGTTGAAGCGCTCGCTGTCCTTCCGGGCCGCTTCCATCACCGCCTTGTACGCCAGCCACAGAGCCATGCCGCCTACGACCACCGCCCCAATGCCGACGAGGGCCAAGCTCGCCGCAGCTGAGGTCGTGGCGAGAAACACCATGGCCTTGCCGAGCGCCACCGTTGCCTGCATGGCCCTGCCTGCCACGTAGGTGATCGGCCCGATGGCTGCCGCTACTCCGCTCGCCATGAGAATGAGGGTCTGGGACTCCTCAGAGAGGCCGGCGAACCCGTCGACCAGGCTGGCGGCCATCCCCATCAGGTTCGAGGCGACAGGCAGCAGCTTGGCGCCGATGCTGGCGGCGGTGTCCTCGAGCCGGGCTCGCAGGATGCGCTGCTGGTTGGCCAGGCCGTCGGAGGTGTTGGCGAAGTCGCCCTGGTACTTGGAGGTCTGCTCCATGATGAGAGCGAGGGACGCCTGCGCCTTGCCGTTCTTGTCGACCTCTGCCGTAGTCGCTGCCAGGCCCATCTCGACGGCCTTCGCACGGACCGAGGCGTCGTCGAGCATGACGTTGTAGCGGCGGATCGGTTCGGTCTCGCCACGGATAGCAGACCCGATGGCCGCCACTGCGTCGGCGGGGTCGGTGTTGAACGCCGAACCGAGGTCAGACGCCAGAGTGGTGAGGTCGATCGACCAGTTGGCAGCTGCGTCGGCCGAGAAGTTGAGGTTCTGGAGGAGCCCGCCGAACTGCGCCGTTGCATCTCGTGCGGCGCGCTCGCTCTGGCCCAGCCCCTTGGCCGTCGTCTTGACGAAGGCGTCGATCTTGGACGAGGCCTTGCCGAAGGTGATCCCGGTCACGTTGACCGACTCATTCAGGTTCGAGGCAGCCCTGGCAGCGAAGCCGAAGCCAGCGACGATCGGGACGGTCAGCCCGATGGTCATCTTCTTGCCGGCATTGGCCATCTGGCCGCCGAGCTTGTCGACCTTGCCCGCCAGGCCTTCGGCGCCCTTCTCCGTAGCTGAGAACGCTTGAAGGGCCGACTTGGCGTCGCCGCTCAGGACGATTTCCAGTTTCCTGCTAGCCAAGGATCAGCCCTCCTTTCGTGGTAGTGCGTCGATGTAGGCGTCGAGCTCGGCCTGCGGCATCGACTCGATGTCGGACCACTTCAGGCCGAACCAGTGGGACAGGGCGGGCAGCAGCGGTCGCAGCGCCCGCCTCAGGCTTCCGGGCTCTCTGGCTCTTCCTTGGCGGCCGCCCTTCTCGTCGACCACGTCGATGTCGATCTCGGTGTCGTAGGTGATGGCGCCGGCCACCGTCTCCAGCATCAGGCCCCGCTCCCCGGCCTGGCGCCGGCACAGCCACGGTCACGGCAGCGACAATGTCGATGTCGGGGTCGGCCAGGAGGGCGTAGCCGAGGTGCCGCAGGCCGAAGCCGGTCTGCCTGCGCAGCTCGCCTGTCTCAATGGCAGAGACCTCGCCCAGGCGAAGGAAGTGCTCTGTCCCGTCGACGGTGACCTTGTAGACCTGCCGTGCTTCCTGTGCTCGCTTGGCGGCACCCGGCCTCGGAGCCTTGGCCATCAGCTCGACCAGTCCGGCGGACGAAGTCGGGCAACGACCTCGCTGGCGGCCTTCATCTGAGCGACAGGGGCGCTCTTCTCGATGACCTTGGAGGCGACTGCGCCGAGGCGAGAGAGCTTCTCGGCGAGGGTCTCGGTGGTTGTGGAGGCTTGCATGGGGGGTCCTTCTCACGTGGTAGGGGGTCGGTGGACTGTCCTCAGCGAGGCCGCCCGATGGCCGGGGCGGCTCTCGCTGAGGTGGCGCAGGCGGGTCACTGGAGCTAGGAGAGGGTCGACCCTCGCCGCCTTCGGTCCGGGGGAGGCTGTGGCCGGGGCCGCCCGGGTGCCGTTGACGCCAGAACGCATCACGGCCTCCCCGCTGTCTCGAAGCGACGCAGGGCAGCGTCGAGGGCGTCCTCGTCGTCGATCTCAGCGATGGCCGCTGCCGTGGCGATGACGGCCAGGTAGGCGTCGAGGTGCTCGTCGATGGCTCGTGCCGCTGCTGGGCGAGATCGACGGAAGGCGTCGACCGAGGCGGCGTCGGCGTCAGCCGCTTGTCGAACCTCCTCGGCTGGGGCCCGGCCCACTAGGTCGACGGCGGCACGGCCGATCCCGTCGTGGAGCGTGGCGGCGTACGGAGGGCGGTTAGAGGGTCGATGCTCGTGGGACCACGTCGCCGTACGGCGCAGCTCCCAGGCGGCGGCGGCGTCCTCCTCGTCGGAGAAGGTCGGCTGACCAGTCAGGAGCGTGGCGCCGTAGCCGGTGTTGTGCACGAACATCTCGACTGTCTCGGAGTCGCTGCGGAGCTTGCTCGTGCGCCGGCGCCGGGGCATCAGCGTCTCCTCGGGCGGGGATCGGGCAGAGGCTCGCCATCGAGGTCCAACTCCCTGATCAATCGGGCGAAGGCGATGCGGGCGTTCTCCTCGATCGAGATGGACGGGTGCTTCCGGGGCGCCTCGAAGCGGTCCCGGTAGATCGGACCGTCCTCGGCCAGCTGCTCCCGGGCCTGCTGCGCCCGGTCCCACGCCTCGCGGCCATCGTGAGCAGCCTGACGTGGTGCGGCTCCAGCTCGTAGTTGTCGATGACCTCCTTCCACCACTTCTTGGTGGCGGTGGCGAGGTGCTTCGGTGGCTTCGGACCATCCGGGCGGTTCCGGGGGCGTCTCGGCGCCGGCGGAGGGGCAACGGAGAGGCGAGGCACGGCCGTCATGAGCGCCTCCCGGAATCTGCTTCCAACCGGGGACAGACGGGAGCAAGCGAGGTTGCGGGGTCTCCGGCGGTGCCCATCGGCTTACCCTTCTCCCCCCACCCCTTCGCCGTCGTGGTCATGCTGCGCTCGGTGGTTCGGGCGGTGCGACGCCGTCAGGCACGTCACGGCCAGCGGCGACGTGAGCACGTAGGCCCAGCTCGTAGTGACCGAGGGTCATCCTCTGGCTAGGAGAGATCCGCTCGTAGATGGCCCGCTCCTTGGTGTCGGCGGAGTCACGCAGGCGTCGGAGCTGCTCCAGCTCGGCGCTCGGCTTCCAGCCGGTGGCCAACCTCTCGGCCGGCGTCGCACCATTGCTCCACTGGTAGGCGTCGAGTGTGTGGCGGCCGCGGGTCTTCGCCATTACGAGACCGTCGTCTCGCCGGTGTCGAGGTTGTGGGTGACGGTGACCTCGGTGCCGTCCGGTCGGGTCGCCGGTGCAGCCACAGGGCTACGCCAGGGGGAACTGCTGGGCCTCACCGTCGACAGGGTCGACTTCCTGCGCCGGACCATCCGGGTCGACCGCCAACTCGTTACCGTCTCAGGCCAGGCGCCCTACCTGGCGCCGCCGAAGACGCCCTCGAGCACCCGCACCATCCCGGCACCGCAGGTGGGCCTCGACGCCCTTGCGGCCCACCTGGCGGCCTTCGAGCCGGGCCCGGACGGGCTGGTGTTCACCGACGACCGCGGGCACGCCATCCGCCGGCCACACATCGGCCACACCTGGCGGAAGGCGGCGTAGCGGGCCGGCGTCGAGGGGCGGAGCTTCCACGACCTGCGCCACCTGTGCGCCTCGGTCCTCATCGCCCGGGGGGCGTCGGTCAAGTCGGTGCAGCGGTTCCTCGGCCACGCCTCGGCGAAGGTCACCCTCGACACCTACGCCCACCTGTGGCCCGACGACGAGGACCGCACCCGGGCGGCGCTCGACGACGTGCTCGGGCCTGCTGTGTCACCGGCGTGTCACGTCGAGGCTCAGCCGGGCCAAAGGCGCAGGTCAGAGGCTTAGTCGTGGTCGCTGGGCCAGTTGGGCTGGAACAGGTGCCACTGGGAGGGGGCTCGGCGGATGAGCAGCTCCAGCTCCCGGGCCAGGTCGGCGGTGAGACGGGCGACGTCATCGCGAAACGATCCCGAGCGGTTCAGGGCCAGGGGTGGGCGGATGAGCCCCATGTGACCGTGTGGTCCGTCGAAGTACACCGCCGTGGGGAGCACGGCGGCGCCGGCCCGCAGGGCCAGGGTGACCGGGCCGGCGGGCAGGGTGGTGCGCTCCCCGAAGAACTCCACCTCGACGCCGCTCCCGCCGACGTGGCGGTCCGAGAGGAGGGCCACGACCCGATTGGCCCGCAGCGCCCGCAGCACCGCCGAACCGGCGTCGGGCCCGAGCGGTACGACGGTCAGCCCGACGTCAGAGCGCAGGGCGGTGAACCACTCCAGCAACTCGGGCGGCTGCACCGGCTCGACCACCACGGTCAGAGGATGTCCCCGGATGGCCAACCAAGCCCCGCCGAAGTCCCAACCCCCCAGGTGCGGGAGGGCGAGGATGACGCCCTTGCCACCGGCCAGCGCGGCGTCGAGGTGCTCGAGACCCTCGGCCCACATCTGCGCCCGGATCTCGGCCTTGGACAGCGCCGGCAGCCGGAACGACTCGATCCAGTACCGGGCGTAGGACTCGAAGGCCCGGCGCACCTCTGCCTGCAACCCGTCCGAGGCCGAGTCCGGCCCGTGGACTCGCTGCAGGTGACGCTCGACCAGGCGCCGGCGAGCAGGCAGGGCCATCGTCAGGCCGACCCCCAGGGGCCGCACGGCGGCGGCGGTCACCGGCGCCGGCAGCGACCGGACGAGGAAGGAGGCCAGCCGGTAGGCGGGCAGGGACAGGACGTGGCCGGCGACCCCTGAACGTGCCGGGACGGGGTGGGTCAAGCGACGGAGAAGGTAGAGCCGGTTACGAGCGGCGGCTGCGGTAGGCCCGCCGGCGCAACGCCGGGTCGCGCCTGCGAGCCACCCGGCGAGCCCGCCAGCGGGGGCGAGATGCCACTGGCGCCGGCGCGCTGGCCTGGGCCCAGACCTTGGCGAACCGCTGCACGGCCGTGACCAGCGAGAGGCTCAGCATGAGCCACAGCACCGGGATCAGCAGCACCTCGAAGAACAGGCCCACCCCCAGGATCACGATGCGCTCGAGGCGTTCCATGAGCCCGCCTCGGGCGGTGAAGCCCAGCGACTCGGCCTTGGCCCGCTCGTAGGAGATGAGAGCGGCGGTGGCCATGACGGCGAACGGCAGCAGGGCGGCATGGCCACCGTCCTCGGAGGCGAGGTACCAGCCGATGCCGCCGAGAGCGAGGGAGTCGGTGACGCGGTCGGCGACCGAGTCGAAGAACGAGCCGCGGGGCCCGGCGGTGCCCGAGGCCTTGGCCACGGCGCCGTCGAGGGCGTCGGGGAGAGCGCTGGCCACGAGGAGCAGCACGCCGAGGCGCAGGGCCCCGTTGGCCACGGCGACGGCGGTGGCCACGGCCATGACCATCCCCACCAAGGTGAGGTGATCGGCGGTGAGGCCCGTGCGGCTCAGATCGGTGCCGATGGGGCGCAGCCTGCGCTCGATGTCGCTCTTCCAACGTCCGTCGAGCATCGGCGCTCCTGGCCTGGCCGGGTACGGGCCCCGGGACAGGGGTTCCCCGCAGGCTACCAGCCGAAACAGCGAAGCTTCGGAGCACCGGAGCGCCTCCCGGGGAAGAGCTGCGATCCGGCCGCACCGACCATGGCCGGGGGGGGCCGGCGCGCCGGCCGCCTGCTCGTTTAATCTCGGACCATGCCGTGAGCCGCAACCGTCCCCGGGGAAGGGCCGGGGACGGTGCCGCCGGAGAGGGGTCCGATGCAGGAGTACCCGCCAGCGAAGATCCGCAACGTCGCCCTGGTCGGCCATGGTGGTGCCGGCAAGACCAGCCTGGCCGAGGCGTTGCTCTACCGGGCCGGCGCCACCAACCGGCGAGGTCGGGTCGAGGACGGCACGACCGTCACCGACCACGAGCCCGAGGAGGTCAAGCGCGGCATCTCACTGTCGCTGGCCCTGGCCCCCCTCGAGTTCGAGGGATGCAAGATCAACGTGATCGACACGCCCGGCTACGCCGACTTCATCGGTGACGTGCATGCTGCCCTGAGGGTCGCCGACCTGGCGGTGTTCGTGGTCAGCGCGGTGGAGGGCGTCGAGGTCCAGACCGAGGTGGTCTGGCGCCTGGCCGAGGCCCGCGGCCTCCCGCGCATGGTGTTCGTCAACAAGCTCGACCGCGACCGTGCCGGCTTCGAGCGCACGCTCGAACAGCTGCGCGACGTCTTCGGCAGCGGCATCGCCCCCCTCGAGCTGCCCCTGGGCGAGGCCACGGAGTTCCGGGGCATCTGCGACCTGCTGGCCGACACCGCGTACCTCTATGACGGTGGTGAGCCGGTCGCCGGTGAGATCCCCGAAGAGATGGCCGACTTCGAGCAGCGGGTGCGGGAGAACCTGGTCGAGGGCATCGTCGAGGCCGACGACGACCTGCTCGAGCGCTACCTCGAGGGGGACATGCCGTCGTACGAGGAGCTCGAGAGCGTCCTCGCCCGCGGCGTGGCCGAGGGCAACGTCTTCCCGGTGGTGTGCGGCTCCGCCACCGCCGACATCGCCGTCGACCGCCTGGCCCGCTTCCTGTGCGAGCTCGGCCCCTCGCCCCTCGACCGGCCGAGTGCGGCCGTGCGGGCCGGCGACGTCGACACCGAGGTGGCGCCCGACCCCGCCGGCGAGCCGCTGGCGCTGGTGTTCAAGACCATCGTCGACCCCTACGTGGGCCGCATCTCGCTGTTCAAGGTGCTCTCGGGCACCATCCGGCCCGACGACCACCTGGTCAACCCCCGGACCGGTGACGAGGAGCGGCTGCACGTCCTGTTCGGCCTGCGGGGCAAGGAGCAGCTCGAGGTCCCGAAGCTGGTGGCCGGTGACATGGGGGCGGTCGCCAAGCTGGGATCGGCCATGACCGGGGACACGCTGGCGCCCAAGTCCATGCCCGTGGTGGTGGCCCCCATCGAGGCGCCCGAGCCGTCGCTGGCCACGGCCATCCGGGCCCGCAGCCAGGCCGACGAGGACAAGCTGGCCAACGCCCTGCGACGCCTCCAGGAGGAGGACCAGGCCCTGCGGGTCGAGCACGATCCGGAGACCCGCCAGACCCTGCTGCGGGGCCACGGGGAGGCCCACCTCCAGCTCACCCTGGAGCGCCTGGCCCGCAAGTTCGGCGTGGAGGTCGACACCGACGAGGTCAAGGTGGCCTACCGCGAGACCATCACCTCCTCGGCCGAGGCCGAGGGCAAGTACAAGAAGCAGAGCGGGGGCCACGGGCAGTTCGGGATCGCCTTCCTCAAGGTGGAACCGCTCGAGCGGGGCGCCGGCTTCGAGTTCGTCGACGCCATCGTCGGCGGTGCCATCCCCCGCCAGTTCATCCCCGCGGTGGAGAAGGGCGTCGTCGAGGCCATGGAGCAGGGAGGCGTGCACGGCTACCCCGTGGTCGACGTCAGGGTCACCTGCTTCGACGGCAAGTACCACTCGGTCGACTCCTCGGAGATGAGCTTCAAGATGGCCGGCTCCCTCGGCTTCCGCGAGGCGCTGGCCCGGGCCAACCCCGTGCTGCTCGAACCCGTCTCGCTGTTGACCGTGGCCGTCCCCGACGACCAGTTGGGCGACGTCATGGGCGACCTCAACGCCCGCCGAGGCCGGCTCCAGGGCACCGAGCCACGCGGGGTGGGCGAGCAGGAGGTCACCGCCCTGGTCCCCACCTCGGAGATCCTCCGCTACGCCATCGACCTCCGCTCGCTCACCGGAGGCCGGGGCCAGTTCTCGGCCCGTCACGACCACTACGACGTCATGCCCTCCCACCTGGTGGAGCGCCTCCCCGCCGGCGCCGCCGGATGAGGAGCAGCGGCGACGGCCTCGATCCGGCCTCCATCACCGCCCCCGACGCTGTGGTCGCCCTCAAGTCGTTCCCCCGGCGCTGGCGCGCGGCGTTGAGTGTGCTGGCCGACGACCCCGAGGCCGCCGAGCTCGTCCGCCGGCGGCCCGACCCGTCGTCGTGGTCGGTCGTCGAGCATGCCTGGTACGTCGCCGACCTGCTCGCATGGCACCGCCAGCGGACGGAGCGGGCCCGGACGAGCGAACGCCCCACACTCGCCGACGACGACCCGCTGCGCTGGCCCGACGAGCGGGGCTACCGCTCCCGGGAGCTGAGCGACGCCCTCGGCGCCATCGACGAGGCGGCCACCGGCCTGGCCGCCACCCTCGAGCGTCTGCAGGGCGACGACTGGCTGAGGGTGGCCCGGGTGGACGACGAGGACGTCACCCTCCTGGCCATGGCCCAGCACGCCGTGCACGAGAGCGCCTACCACCTCCGTGAGGCCCAGCGCACCGTGCGGGAGGTGCGGGGCCGGCCCTGACGACCACCTCAGGCGCTGGCCACCTCGCCGGCCCAGTCCTCGGGGTTGTCCTCGACGAAGTGCTCCAGCACCTGCCCGTCGACGCCGTCGACCAGGACCAACCCTCGCCGTTCAGGCGGCTCCTCGGCCGAGTACAACAGGATGCGCCACGTCGGGCGGCTGCGCAGGCCTCTCCAGCCGAGCGACGCCGACGCGTGCCCGACGGGGAACCCCACCTGGCGGCTGGCCTGAACCAGGGCGTCGGTGGCGTCCACGGCGAGGTGCCAGCCGGCCGAGAGGCAGTAGGCGCCGAAGACGGCGAGCGCCACGCCGGCGGCCAGGAAGCCGTCGTTCACCAGCACGCTGTCACCGGCGGCGACCGCCCACAGCGCCACGCAGATGGCCGCCACCACCAGGTAGAGGAACCCGGGGATGCGCCGGCGGGAGTTGTCCGGGAAGGTCGTGATCCCCACGTAGGCGGAGACGTCGAGGTCCTCCGGGAGGGTGTCGCCTGCCTCGTGCTCCGGTGACGCGCCGGCCGGGGAGCCCTGCGGTTGATCGGCGGCGGCCATCCCCGGCGAGGGTACCGGCCGCCGCAAGGCTGCGGAGTCCGCCAGGCGGAGCAGCACAGGCTCGCTCCGCTCGCCAGAAGACGTGGTGCCGCCTTCGGCGCCGCTCATCTCCGCTCCGCCCGGCCAAGCCGGCTGCGCCGACGGCCGGACGGGGCGGCGGCGGATCATCGCCGCGCAAGGCTGCGGAGTCCGCCAGGCGGAGCAGCGACGGAGGTGTCGGCAGCTCCGTGCACGGGCGGCGGCGGATTATCGCCGCCGCTAGGAAAGTGGCCAGGTGGTCCGCAGGCGGGACCAGGTGGTGGCGAGCGCCTCGGGCAGCACCCGGGTCTCGGCCACCGTGGTCATGAAGTTGGTGTCACCGCTCCAGCGAGGCAGACAGTGCAGGTGCAGGTGCCCGGGCATGCCGGCTCCCGCGGCCCGGCCCAGGTTGGCGCCCAGGTTGACGCCTTCGGGGTGGTAGGCGGCCTTCACGGCGACCACCGCCGCGGTCAACGCTCCCCACAGCTCGGCACCCTCGGTGGCCTCGAGCGACTCGAGCTCGCCGACGTGGCGGGTGGGCATGATCATCAGGTGCCCGTTCGTGTAGGGGAAGGCGTTGAGGATGGCGACGCTCGCCCTTCCTCGCCACAGCACGTAGGTGTCCTCGTCGGGCTCGTCGCTGGCCAGGATCCGGCAGAAGACGCAGTCGTCGGCACCAGCGTGCTCGCCGTCGTCCGGCCCCTCGGCAGTGGCCGAGCCCACGTACTCGCCGCGCCAGCCCGCCCACAGGCGCTCGAGCGACACCCCTTCAGATCCTGGTGCCCGTGACCTCGGCGGCCAGGCGGGCGACGAAGGCGTCGACGCTCACCCCCCGCTCGACCTCACCCTGCCTCCCGTTGACGCCCACCGTGCCGGCGGCCACGTCGTCGTCACCGACCACGAGGACCCACGGCAGCTTCTCCAGCTTGGCCCGGCGGATCCGTGCCCCGAGCGGCTCGTCGGCGCCGGCGCCGTCGACCCGGAACCCCTCGCTGCCCAACCGGGTGGCCACGTCGGTGGCGTAGGCGGCGTGGTCGTCGCGCACGGAGAGCACCCGCACCTGTACCGGCGCCAGCCAGGTCGGGAAGGCCCCGGCATAGTGCTCGAGCAGGATGGCGAAGAAGCGCTCCACCGAGCCGAACAGGGCCCGGTGCACCATGATCGGCCGGTGCCGGGCGTTGTCGGCCCCGACGTACTCGAGCCCGAAGCGCTGCGGCAGCTGGAAGTCGACCTGGATGGTCGAGAGCTGCCAGCGCCGGCCGATGGCGTCCCGCAGGTGCACGTCGATCTTGGGCCCGTAGAACGCCCCGCCGCCCTCGTCGACGTCGAAGCTGAGGGCCGTGCGCTCCAACGCCACTCGCAGGGCCTCGGTGGCGGCCTCCCAGTCGTCGTCGGAGCCCACCGCCTTCTCCTCTGGGCGGGTGGACAACGTGGCCTCGAACTCCTCGAAACCGAACGCCCGCAGCATCCGCAGCACGAACTCGACCAGGGCGGTGATCTCCTCGACCGCCTGGTCGGGCGTGCAGAAGATGTGGCTGTCGTCCTGGTTGAACCCCCGGGCCCGCAGCAGCCCGTTGAGCACGCCGGAGCGCTCGTTGCGGTAGACGGTGGCGATCTCGAACAACCGCAGCGGCAGCTCCCGGTACGAGCGCTGGTTGCTGCGGTAGATCAGCACGTGGAACGGGCAGCTCATGGGCTTGGCGTAGTAGCGGGCGCCCTCCATCTCCATGGGCGGGTACATGCTCTCGGCGTAGAAGTCGAGGTGGCCGCTGGTCTCCCACAGGCCGCTGCGGGCGAGGTGAGGAGAGAAGGCGTACTGGTAGCCCGCCCGCTCGTGCTCGGTCCGGCTGAAGTCCTCCATGAGCTTGCGCACCATGGCCCCCTTGGGGTGCCACACCACCAGGCCGGCGCCGAGCTCCTCGGGCATGGAGAACAGGTCGAGCTCGGTGCCGAGGCGCCGGTGGTTGCGTCGCTCGGCCTCCCGGAGCCGCTCGAGGTGGGCGTCCAGCGCCGCCTTGGACTCCCAGGCGGTGCCGTAGATGCGCTGGAGCATGGGCCGGCGCTCGTCACCGCGCCAGTAGGCGCCGGCCACCTTCTGGAGCTTGAAGTGGCCCAGCCGGCCGGTCGAGGGCACGTGGGGCCCGCGGCACAGGTCGACGAAGCGCTCGGTGTTGCGGTAGGCGCTCACCTGGCCACCGCCGGCGCCCTCGGACGGGTCGACCCCCTCGATGATCTCCCGCTTGTAGGGCTGGTCGGCGAACAGCTCCAACCCTTGGTCGCGATCGTGCTCCTCCCGCACGAAGGGCTGGTCCTCGGCCACGATCTCGCGCATGCGGGCCTCGATGCGCTCGAGGTCCTCGTCGCCGAAGGTGGCGCCCCCGGGCAGCTCGAAGTCGTAGTAGAAGCCGTCCTCGATCGGCGGCCCGATGGCGAACTTGGCGCCGGGGAACAAGTCGAGCACGGCCTGGGCCATCACGTGGGCGGTGGAGTGGCGCAGCACCTCCCGCCCCGCCTCCGAGCCGTCGGTGACCACGGCCACGGTGGCCCCGGACGGCAGTGGCACGGACAGGTCGACACGCTGGCCGTCGACGGTGGCGGCCACGGCGGCCTGAGCCAGCCGACGGCCGATCTGAGCGGCCAGCTCGCCGGCGGTGGTCCCCGCCGGCACCTCGCGGGCCGACCCGTCCGGGAGTGAGACGGTGATGGGCTCGGCCATCGCCCGATGCTACCGGTGCCCTCCGGTCGGGGATCGGGCCTTTACTGCGCCAGCTCGACGCCGAGCAGGGCGGCGCCGGCGCCCACGCCTCGCCCCGAAGAGGCGGCATCGTCGAGCGCCGCCAGCGCCCGGCCGGTGTCGAGGTCGAGGTCGAGCGCATCCCGTACCTCGTGCAGCCCGCCGTCACCAGGCCCGGCCACGCGCCAGGCGTCGAGCCGTGCGGTGGCGGCGGCCAGGAGGTCCTCGCTCCACTCCCAGTCGCTGCGGTAGTGGTTGGCGAGCACGGCGAGGCGGATGGCGGCCGGTTCCCAGTCCTTGAGCAGGTCACTCACGAACACCAGGTTCCCCCGCGACTTCGACATCTTCTCGCCGTCGAGGCCGACCATCCCGGTGTGCATCCAGTGCCGCACGAAGGGCTCTCCGGTGACCGACTCCGACTGCGCCGCCTCGCATTCGTGGTGGGGGAAGACCAGGTCGTTCCCGCCTCCGTGGAGGTCGATGGTCGTCCCCAGCTCCCGCAGCGCCAGCGTGGAGCACTCGATGTGCCATCCCGGCCGCCCGGGGCCCCACAGCGAGTCCCACGCCGGTTCGCCGTCGCCCGAGGGCTGCCACAGCACGAAGTCGAGCGGGTGGCGCTTGTGGGGGTCGTCGGGGTTGCCACCCCGCTCGGCGGCCAGGTCGAGCATCGTCGCCTGGTCGAGATGAGACAGCTGCCCGAAGCGGGGGAACGAGGAGACGTCGAAGTACACGCCGCCACCGGCGGGGTAGGCGTGGTCGGTATCGAGGACCATCCCGATGAAGCCCCGGATGTCGGCGATGGCCGAGGTGGCCCGGGGCTCGCTGAAGCACGGCAGCATGCCCAGATCGCGCATGTCGCCCTGGAAGCGAGCCGTCTCTGCCGCGGCCAGGTCGAGGTAGTGCACTCCCAGCTCCTTGGCCTTGGCCAGCAGTGGGTCGTCGACGTCGGTGATGTTGCGCACCACCCGCGTCTCGTGGCCGAGGTCCCGCAGACGCCGTTGCAGCACGTCGTAGGCCAGGTAGGTGGCGGCGTGACCGAGGTGAGTGGAGTCGTACGGAGTGATGCCGCAGACGTACATCGTCACCAGCGGTCCCGGCTCGAAGCCCACCACGTCCTGGCGGGCGGTGTCGAAGAGGCGCACGGGGACGGTGTCAGGCGCCGCCGTCGTCGATGCCGGTGAGCTTGACGGCGACCCGGGTCTTGTACCGGCCGTTGAGCTGGAGCAGCACGGCGGCGAACGCCTCGATCGGCGCGGCGTTGGACAGGCCACCGGCGTCGAGGGGGCGGAGCCCGGGGATGCGGCGCACCACCTCGGCGGTGGCCTCCGTGGCCGAGGGGTGGTCCGAGCAGATGAGCACGTCGGAGTCGATGGGGTGGTCGATGACGGCCAGCTCACGAGCGGGCAGGTGATGGAAGGCGGCGGCCACGTAGGCCCTCGGCACCGCCGCCTGCACGTTGCCGGCCACCGAGCCCCGCGGCGGGACGAGGGGTTGGAACTCGTTGCCGACCTTGGCCAGGGCGTTGGCCATGGACACCACCGGCTTGCCGCTGAGGTGGCGCTCCACCGACGCGGCCGTGGTGGCGGCGGCCTCCCACGGCGTGGCGATGACCACCAGGTCGGCCTCGGCCGCCTGCTCGTTCTCGGCGCCGTCGATGATCAGGTCGTGATCGGGCCAGCGCCGAACCAGGTCGTCTCGGACCTCGAGTGCCCGTGACTTCGATCGGGAGCCGACCACCACCTCGTAGCCCACCGAGGCCAGGCGAGCGGCCAGGGCACGCCCGGCCGGACCTGTCCCTCCGAGAACGGCGATGCGCACCCGGGCAGCCTAATGGGCCGGCCGGCGATGGCACCGGGAGCGGCCGGAAGGGGCCGCTAAGGTGCGGCCGAGTCCGACGCTCGGAGGCGGCATGCTCCTGGAAGGCAAGCGGGTCCTGGTCACCGGGGTGCTGACCGATGCGTCCATCGCCTATGCCGTGGCCGCCCGGGCCGCCGAGCAGGGGGCCGAGCTGGTGCTGACCGGCGCCGGCCGGGGCCTGCCGCTCACCCGCCGCACCGCCCGCAAGCTTCCGGAGGCTCCGCCGGTGCTGGAGCTCGACGTGACCGACGCCGACCACCTCGCCGGCCTGGGCCCGTCGCTGGAGGAGCTGGGGTGGGACCGGGTGGACGGCGTGGTCCATGCCATCGGCTTCGCTCCCAAGGCGTGCCTCGGCTCGGGCATGTTCACCGCCGGCTGGGACGACGTGTCGGTGGCCCTGCACGTTTCGGCCTACTCCCTCAAGGCGCTCACCGAAGCGGTCCTCCCGCTGCTGACTCGGGGAAGCAGCGTCGTGGGGCTGGACTTCGACGCCAGCGTGACCTGGCCCGCCTACGACTGGATGGGCGTGGCCAAGGCGGCGTTCGAGTCGACCAGCCGCTACCTGGCACGCGACCTCGGCAGCCAGGGCATCCGGGTCAACCTCGTCGCCGCCGGGCCCATCCGCACCATGGCCGGCAAGTCGATCCCCGGCTTCGACACCTTTGAGAGGGTGTGGACCGAGCGAGCGCCGCTGGGCTGGGACGTCGCCGACGCCGAGCCGGTGGCCCGCTCGTGCGTGGCCCTGCTGTCCGACTGGTTCCCGGCCACCACCGGAGAGATCGTCCACGTCGACGGCGGGTTCCACGCCGTGGGGGCCTGAGGGGCCAGAGAGAAACCACCGCGTGGCGCTCGCCCTCGGTCTCGCCGTCGCCGTCGTCTACGGCACGGCGGACTTCCTCGGTGGGCTGGCCACCCGCCGGAACCCCACCTTCGCGGTGGTGGCCCTCTCCCAGCTCTGGGGCCTGGTGGTGCTCGCCGCCGCGTCGGCGGTCGTCACCGACGCCACCCCCGCACCCCGGGACCTGGCCCTGGGTGCCGCCGCCGGAGTGGTCGGCCTCCTCGGCGTGGCCCTGCTCTACCAGGCGCTGGCCGCCGGGTCCATGGGCGTGGTCGCCCCCATCACCGCGGTGGGGGCGGCCGTCCTGCCGCTGGCCTGGGGCCTGGGCAGCGGCGAGCGGCCGGCGGTCATCTCCCTGGTCGGGGTCGTCGTGGCCCTGGTGGCGGTGGCGCTGGTGGCCGGGGGCGCGCCGCGAGGCGCCGCTGCGCCGGTGGCGGAGCGCTCCCGCCGCCCCCTGGGTCTGGCCGTCGGTGCCGGCGCCGCCTTCGGGGCGCTGTTCATCCTCCTCGCCGACACGGGCGCCGGCGCCGGGCTCTCGCCCCTGGTGGCCGCCCGCGTCGCCTCCGTGGCCATCCTGGTCCTGGCCGTCCTGGCCGTCCGCCCACCGCTGCGGTTGGCCCCCGGCAGCGGGGCCACGGTGGCAGGAGCGGGCCTGCTCGACATGGCCGCCAACGTGTTGTTCCTGCTGGCCGCCCGCCGAGGGTTGCTGTCGCTCGTCGCCGTGCTGGCGTCGCTCTACCCGGCGGCCACCAGCGTGTTGGCCCGAGCCGTGCTCGGCGAGCGTCTGGGCCGGCTGCAGGTCGGCGGCCTCGGCCTCGCCCTCGTCGGGCTGGTGCTCATCGCCGCCGGTTAGGCGCCACCGCACAGGCGGCGAGGGTCAGCAGTACTGGCTCAGGGTCGGGTACGGGTTCACCGGGGCCCCTCCACCGGGATGGATCTCGAAGTGCAGGTGGGTGGGACCGCCGCGAGCGTTGCCGGAGTCCCCGACGGTGCCGAGCACGGCTCCCTGGGCAACCCTGCCGCTGGCCCCACTGAGCGAGTCGAGGTGGGTGCCGAAGTAGGTGTTGCCGTCGTCACCCTTGAGGTAGTAGGAGATCCCGCCCAAGCTCGAGTTGTGGCCCCGCACGGTGCCGCTGACGCTGGCCACCACGGGCGTGCCCCGAGGGCTGAGGATGTCGTTGCCCTGGTGGCGCCGGCCGCCGGAGCGAGGCTGGCCCCAGTCGTTGCTGAACGCTCGCGGTCCCTGCACCGGGCACACCCACCCGCCGCTCGCCGCCGGGCGCGCAGGGGCGGGGGCGGGCGGAGGCGCCGTCGGGCGGGGAGCGGGCCTGGGCGCCGCCGCGCTGGCCACCTGGCTGGGGCGCCGGCTGGCCGACGGCGCCGGGGTACTCGCCGTGCGCTCCGGCGCCGCCGCACGGGCCTCGTCGGCGGCCCGTCGCTCGGCGGCCTCCCGCTCCTTGCGCTCCGCCTCCTGCCGGGCCCGCCGGGCGGCCTCCTCCCGAGCCCGTCGCTCCTCCTCCAGCCGCTGCAGGCGAGCCAGCTCGGCGTTGGCCTGCTGGGCCCGCCGCCGGAACTCGGCGACCGCCGCCTCGGCCTCCTCCTGCTTGGCTTCCAGCGAGCCGCGCGTCGCTTGCAGGTCCTGGCCGGTCTTGCGGTAGTCGTCGACCGCCGCCTGGGTGTCCAGGGTGACGAAGCGGGCGAGAGCGTTGGCCCGAGCCAGCTGGTTCAGGTCGTCGTCGACCAGGATGGGTAGGGGCGGTGACGTGTTGCGCATGAACTGCTCGACCGCCTGGCCCCGCACGATCTGTTCGAGCTCCTCCATCCGGGCCGAGCTCTCGGCCGCCCGGGCCTCGAGCGAGGCGATCTCCACCTCGAGCTCCGCCATCCGGGTCTGGGCGTCGGCCAGCTCGGCCGCGACCTGGTTGGCCTGGCGGCGGGCGGCGTCGAACTCACCCTCGGCGCCGGCAGGGGCACCCGGAAAGATGATCGCCGAAGCGAGGACGGTGGCGGCGAGCGCCCGGAGGAACACGAAGAGAGGTTAGGCGTCACGATTCCGTAATGAAAGCGGGGGCCCGGGCGCGCCGCCCGGCCGGAACGGCGGTTCAGCCCGACGCCCGCTCCGCCGCCGCCCGGTCGTGCTCGTCCCTGATGTCGCCGACCAGCTCCTCCAGCACGTCCTCGATGGTGACCAGGCCGGCCGTGCGGCCCTCTGCGGTCACGACCAAGGCGAAGTGCAGGCGGGCGCGCCGCATGGCCAGGAGCAGCTGCTGCAGGGTGCGGTCCTCGGGCACCACCAGCATGCGGCGCACGAGGCGGCCGGGCAGCGGCCGGCGGTGAGCGGCCGGAGCCAGATCGAGCAGGTCCTTGGCGTGGACGAAGCCGAGCACGTCGTCCAGATCGCGCCCGAACACGGGGAGGCGGGAGTGGCCACTCTCCACCACCACCCGCTGCACCTGCTCGGCGGTGGCGCCGGCGCTCACCGCCACGATCCGGTCCCGGGGCACCATGACCGTGGACACGCGGCGGCCGGCGAAGCCGAGGGCGCCGGTCATCAGCTGGTGCTCGACGTCCTGCAACAGGCCCTCGTCGCGGGAGACGGCCAGCATGGCGGCGAGCTCGTCGGCGGTGTGGGCGGCCACGATCTCGTCGCGGGGCTCCACGCCGAGCAGCCGCAGGCCGGCGTTGGCCGACCGGTTGAGCAGGACGATCAACGGCCGGAACACGGCGGTGAAGGCCCGCAGGGGGAAGGCCAGCCACAGGGCGCTGCGCTCGGGATCGGCGATGGCGATGTTCTTCGGGACCATCTCCCCGAGCACCATGTGCAAGAAGACCACCACCGTCAGGGCAACGACGAAGGCGAGGGTGTGGGAGGCGGCGGCGGGCATGCCCAGGGCGGCCAGGGGCCCCTCGAGCAGCTTCGCCAGCGCCGGCTCGGCCACGAAGCCCAGCCCCAGCGAAGCCATGGTGATGCCCAGCTGGGAGGCGGAGAGCATGAAGGAGAGCTCCCGGATCGACCGCTCGGCGGCCCGGGCTCGTGCGCTCCCCGTGCTGGCCAGCTGTTCGACGCGCGTACGGCGTACGGCCACCAGGGCGAACTCGACGCCCACGAAGAAGGCGTTGGCGACCAGGAGGGCGAGACCGACGACCAGTCCGGTGATCATGACCGTTCCCCCTGGTCGTCGCCGGCCGGAGCGACCAGGCGAACCGAGGCGATCCGCCGCCGGTCCATCTCCAGGACCTCGAGGCACCAGCCCTCGTGCGCGACCTGCTCCCCGACCTCGGGCAGGTGGCCGAGCCGGTCCAGCAGGAACCCGGCCAGTGTCTCGTAGGGGCCTTCGGGGACCTGGAGACCGGTGATGTCCTCCACCTCGTCGGGGTGGAGCCCACCGTCGAGCACGAACGTGCCCGGTGGCAGGGCCGAGGTCAGCCCGGGCGAGACCGGGTCGTGCTCGTCCTCGATCTCGCCCACGATCTCCTCGAGCAGGTCCTCGAGGGTGACGATCCCGGCCACACCGCCGTACTCGTCGGCCACCACCGCCATCTGGGTGGCTTGGGCCCGCATCTCCCCGAGCAGCGACTCGAGGTCGCGGCCCTCGGGGATGATCAGGGGTGGCCTCACCACGCTGGTCACCGACGTGCGCTCCCGCTCCTCGACCGGGAAGCGCAGGACGTCCTTGGCGTAGGCGACGCCGACCACGTCGTCGAGGCCCTCCCCCACCACGGGGAAGCGGGAATGGCCGCTCTCCACCGCCAGCCGGCTGAGGTCGGCGACGGTCGCGTCCCGGGGCAGGGCGGTGACGGCCATGCGGGGCACGAGGGCGTCGGCCGCGCTCTTGTGGCCGAAGCGGATGGTGCGGGTGAGCAACTGGTAGGCCTCGACGTCGAGGGTGCCCTCCCGGCGGGAGGAGTGCACCAGCCCTTCCAGCTCCTCGAGCGAGCGGACGTGGCGCAGCTCCTCCTGCGGGTCGATGCCGAGTCGGTGGACGACCCAGTCGGCGGCACCGTTCAAGAACCGGATGACGGGGCCGAACACCATGGCGTAGATCCGAAAGGACCCGGCCAGGGCCAGGACGCTGGGCACGGGGAGGGCGATGGCCACGCCCTTGGGCACGAGCTCGCCCACGACCATCTGGGTGACGGTGGCCAGACCAAGGGCGAGACCGATGGCCACCGCCGACCGCCCGGCTTCGGGCACGGGCGCCAGAGCGGGCTCGAGCAGGCGGGCGATGGTGGGCTCGGCGATGAAGCCCAGCACCAGGGAGCTGATGGTGATGCCGAGCTGGCAGCCCGACAGGTTGAACGACAACCGCCGGAGCAGGGCGAGGGCGCGCCGGGCACGACGGTCCCCCGCCTCGACCATGACCTCGATCCGCTGACGGTCGACGGCGACCAGGGCGAACTCGGCCATGACGAAGTAGGCGTTGGCAAGTATCAGCAGGGCGACGGCCAACAGGCCGAGAGCAGTCTCGATGGGGCGTCCGACCTCCGAGCGACCGCTGCTCAGGCTACTGGGACGAGGTTCGCTGCAGCAGAAGGAGCGAAAGATCGTTCGATACCCTCACCATGTGGGCCCCGCACCGTCCGACCGCCGGGCGCCGGCCCGGGGGCTGGACCCGGATCGCTCCCGCGGATGGGTGCGACGGCTGCTCCCGCTGCTCGGCTCCCGCCGAGGGCTCTTCGTCGCCGCCCTGGTGGCGTCGGGCGCCGGGGTCATGGCCACGCTGGCCATCCCGGTGGTGCTCAGAGACGCCATCGACACCGCCCTGCCCACACCCACGAACCCCGACCCCGGCGCCTCCCTGGTCCCGTTCGTGTGGGCGGTGCTGGCCCTGGGCGTGGTGCGGGCGGTCCTGGGCTTCGTGGCCCGCTCCGGGCTGTTCCGGGTGGCCTACCACCTCGAGTACGACCTACGGCGCCTGCTGTACGAGCACCTGACCCGGCTCTCGTTCTCCTTCTACGACCGGGTGCAGAGCGGGCAGCTGATCTCCCGCGCCAACTCCGACGTGCGGTCGGTGCAGATGTACCTCGCCTACGCGCCGGCGCTGCTGGTCACCGCGGGCAGCTTCGTGCTGGCGCTGGCGCTCATGGTCCAGGTGCACCTCGGGCTCACCCTCGTGGCCGTTGCCCCCCTCCCCGGCGTCTACCTCCTCGGCACCCGCCTGCGCCAGGAGCTGTTCCCCCTCAGCTGGGTGGTGCAGGCCCGTCTCGCCGAGGTGGCCACGGTGGTCGACGAGAGCGTGACGGGGACGCGCATCGTCAAGGCCTTCGCCGCCGAGCGCCGGCAGATCGCCCTCCTGGAACGGGCGGCCCGGCGGCTGCACTGGGCCGGCGTGCGCCAGTTCGACGCCCGCGCCCGCTATGCCCCGTTGATGGAGAACCTGCCCCGGGTGGGCCTGGCCCTGGTCCTCCTCTACGGCGGGTACCTGGCCATCGAGGGGAGGGTCACGGTGGGCGACCTGATCCTGTTCAGCTCCTACGTGGTCATGCTCCAGGCGCCCTTCCGCAGCCTGGGCTTCCTGCTCATGCTGAGCCAGCGGGCGGCGGCCTCGGCCCAGCGCATCTTCGAGGTGCTCGACACCGAGCCCGACATCGTCGACGCCCCCGGTGCCGTCGATCTGGCGCAGCCCCGCGGGGAGGTCGAGCTGCGAGACGTGTGGTTCACCTATCCCGCCACCTCCGAGCCGGTGCTGCGGGGCCTCAGCCTCCACCTGGCCCCCGGGGAGACGGTGGCCCTGGTCGGGCGCACGGGGACCGGCAAGTCCAGCGTGGCCCGGCTCCTCACCCGCTTCTACGACGTCGATGGCGGAGCGGTCCTGGTCGACGGGCACGACGTGCGCGACGTGACCCTCACCAGCCTGCGCACGGCGGTGGGAGTGGTCATCGACGAGCCCTTCCTGTTCTCCGACACCCTGTTCGCCAACATCGCCTACGGGCGCCCCGACGCCACGCTGGACGACGTGCACCGGGCGGCGACCGCCGCCGGCGCCGCCGACTTCATCGCCGCCCTCCCCGACGGGTACGACACCGTGGTCGGCGAGCGGGGCTACACCCTCTCCGGCGGCCAGCGCCAGCGAGTCGCCATCGCCCGGACCCTGCTGGTCGACCCCGCCGTGCTGGTGCTCGACGACGCCACCAGCGCCGTCGACGCCGAGCGGGAGGAGGAGATCCACAGCGCCGTGCAGGCCCTCATGAGGGATCGCACCACGCTCGTCATCGCCCACCGGCTGTCGACGATCGCGCTGGCCGACCGGGTGGTGCTGCTCGACGAGGGCCGAGCGGTGGCCGAGGGCACGCACCACGAGTTGCTGGCCCGCGAGCCCCGCTACGGCCAGGTGCTGGCCTCGGTGCGAGCCGAGGCGGAGCACGAGCCGGCGGCGGCGGGAGGGCCCGGCCGATGATGATCGGCGGTGGCGGGCACCACGGTGGGCACGGGCACCGAGGCGGCTTCCGGGCGGACGACACCGGACTGCCCTTCGCCGGCGTCCCGTCCGAGCTGCGAGCGCGCTACGACCGCTTGGTGGCCGAGGAACCCGAGATCCGCGTCGACGAGGCCGACGTGTCCTTCTCCCCCACCACGCCCGAGGCCGAGCGCCTCCCGTTCACCCTCCGGCGCTTCCTCGCCCCTCACTGGGTACCGCTGCTCGGCGCCTTCCTGCTGGTGGTGGTGGAGACCGGCGCCGGCCTGGTGGGGCCCGTCCTCACCCAGATCGGCATCGACGAGGGCATCGGAGGGAGGGACCTGGGCGTGCTGGTCGCCACCGCGGTGGCGTACCTGGTGGCGGTGGCGGTGAACGCCGCCACCGGCGCGGCGCGCATCGCCTGGACCGGCCGGGTCGGCGAGCGCCTGATGCTCACTCTGCGGGTGCGGGTCTTCAGCCACCTGCAGCGGCTGTCGCTGGGCTGGTTCACCGACGAGAAGGCGGGCCGGGTCCTCACCCGCATGACCAGCGACATCGACGCCCTGGCCGCCTTGTTCCACGACGGCCTCGTCAACATGGTGGTCCAGGGGCTCACCGTGGTGGTGGTGACCGCCGTGCTGTTCAGCTACGACCCCTTCCTCGCCATGGTCACCCTCGCCGTGGTCGTCCCCGCCATGGCCGCCGCCACGCTGTGGTTCCGGACCACCTCGGACCGCGGCTACGGCGCCGTCCGCCAGCGCATCTCCGACGTGCTCAGCGACCTGCAGGAGAGCCTCGCCGGGATCCGCCTGGTGACCGCCCACAACCGGCAGCGCCACAACGTGGAGCAGCACCGCCGGATCCTCGAGAAGTACCTGGGCGCCAACGTCTACACCGGCCACGTGAGCGCCGTCTACGGCCCGGGGGCCGAGCTCATCGCCGTGGCCGGCCAAGCCGTCCTGCTCCTCGTGGGAGGCCAGCGGGTGCTGCGGGGCCAGCTGACGGTCGGTGAGCTGACCGCCTTCCTGCTGTTCCTCGCCACCTTCTTCGCCCCCGTCCAGCAGCTGGTCCACCTGTACACGACCTACCAGGCGGGCCAGGCGGCGACGGCGAAGCTGCGGGAGCTGCTGGCCACGGAGCCGGCGGTGGCTGAGGCCCCCGACGCCGGCGACCTGCCGCCCGTCGCCGGCGAGGTCCGCCTCGAGGGCGTGAGCTTCGCCTACAAGGCCGGAGCCCCGGTGCTGCACGACGTCGACCTGACCGTGCACCCAGGCGAGACCGTGGCGCTCGTGGGCCCGACCGGTTCGGGCAAGTCGACCATCGCCAAGCTGATCAGCCGCTTCTACGACCCGGACGAGGGCCGGGTGGTGCTCGACGGCCACGACCTGCGCCAGGTCACGCTGGCCTCACTGCGCCGCCAGCTGGGCGTGGTCCCCCAGGAGCCCTTCCTCTTCGCCGGCTCGGTCCGGGACAACATCGCCTTCGGCCGGCCCGACGCCACCTCGGAGGAGCTGCTGGAGGCGTGCCGGGCCCTCGGGATCGAGGGGCTGGTCGAGCGGCTGCCCCAGGGACTCGACACCCCGGTGCACGAGCGGGGCAGCTCGTTGTCGTCGGGCCAACGCCAGCTCCTGGCCCTGGCCCGGGCCTTCGTGGCCCGGCCCCGCGTCCTGGTCCTCGACGAGGCCACCTCGAGCCTCGACCTGCGCTCCGAGGCGATCGTCGAGCGCGCCCTCAACGTCGTGCTGGAAGGGCGCACGTCGATCCTCATCGCCCACCGGTTGGCCACGGCCATGCGCGCCGACCGCATCGCCGTGGTCGACGGCGGGCGCATCGTCGAGGTGGGCAGCCACGACGAGCTCTGCGCCGGGGGCGGTCGTTACGCCGCCCTCCACGCCGCGTGGTCCCGAGCCGGAGGTTCTTCGCTCCGGACGGGGTAGACGGGCTGCAACCGGCCTCGACCGCCCGCCGACGTCGACGGGGCTGGGACGCCGGTTGGGTTGGCTCGATGCCCGAGATGCGCACACTCCGAATCCTGATCGTCGCCGTCGCCGTGTCGGTGGCCGCGTGCGGCGGTGGCGGCGACGAGTCCGCCGACCCCACGACCACCTCGACGACGGCGGAGACCACCACCAGCGCACCGTCTGACGCCGAGCGGGCATCGATCACCCTCGAGGACCCCGGCGCCGAGCCCCGGCAGGCCCTGCGCCTCCAGCTCCAGGAAGGCGACGCCTCGGAGGCCATCTGACCATGGCCATGAGCACGACCATGGAGGCCGACGGTGAGCCGCTGCCCGGTGGCGACATCCCGCCCATCCAGATCACCATCCGCAGCGAGGTGACCGAGGTCGACGACGAGGCCGGGACCATCACCACGCGGTTCTCCTACGCCGACGCCGACATCGTCGACGACGGCACCGTCGACCCGCAGACGGCGCAGGCGATGCGCGAAGGTCTGTCAGTGCTGGACCAGCTCTCGGGCACGGCCACCATCAACGCCCGGGGCGAGCCGGTCACCAGCGAGTTCGACATCCCCGACGACCTCGACCCGACCAGCCGCCAGATGCTCGAGCAGGTGTCCCAGCAGGTGGAGACCCTCACCGTCCCCCTCCCCGAGGAGGAGGCCGGCGTGGGGGCGATCTGGCGGGCGGAGACCACCAGCGATCTCGGTGGCATCGAGACCGTGCTGGCGGTGACCTACGAGCTGAACGAGCTCGACGGCACCCGCTACGTCCTGGCCGTCGACTACGAGCAGACCGCGGCTTCCCAGGAAGCCGACTTCGAGGGTGCCCCTGAGGACGCCGTCGTCACCGTGGAGGAGTACCTGGTGACGGGGGCCGGTGAGCTCATCGGTGACCTCAGTGAGATCCTGCCCGCCAGCAGCACCATGGCCGCCGGCGGCGACGTGGTGATGCACCTGGAGGACGACACCGAGAGCATGGAGCTCCGGCAGCGGCTCGACTTCGACATCCGCCTGGAGTCGACCGGCTGACGACGATCCCGTTCCGGCGGTGGGAATGTTGCGATATCCGCACCGCTCCTACCGCCGGAAGCGGCGGGGGCGGGGGGCGACCAGGGCCAGGAGCCGGGAGCGGGAGCGGTCGATCTCGTCCTGGAGCAGGCGCTCGAGCACCGGTCCGAACATGGCGCCGCCGTAGTGGAGGTGCATGGTCAGCCGGCTCCCCGTGCCCGCCACCGGTTCGACCTGGGCCTCGAGCACCCAGCTCGAGTGGTCACGGCCGTCGTGCTCGAGCCGCTCGAAACGGGCCACCGCCGGCGCCCGGTGGTCGGTGCGGACCATCCGCAGCCGCTTCGACCGGGCAAGGGGCCCGAGCCGGGCCCGAAGGTCGACCAGCCACGCCGGGCCCGGGTCACCCTCCATGGCAGGCGCCGGCTGTGCCCGCGCCACCAGGTCGAGCCACTCGGGGTACCGGGAGAGATCGTCGACCCAGACGAAGAGCGCCTCAGGCGGGCACGGTGCGTCGAGGTGGGCGGCAGCGTCCACCGGCACCTTCTAGCGCACCGGCGTCGCCGGCGCGCGCCCGAGGGCGCCAAAAGTCCGCCACTGCTCGTCATGGTGGCTGCAGTTCGGCGTCAGAGACAGGACGCCACGCGCGGCAGGCGAGCTGGTCTGCCCGGCCGTTCGTGGACGGCGATCGCGGGGAAGGAAGTCGACCATCGAGGTCAAGCGGCTCTTCTACGGTGACGCCAGCAGCGTTGGTGAGGCTCGGCTGTTCGTGCGCGACGCGCTTTCTGAGACCGACGCGCCCGAGGACGTGGTGGACTCCGCCGTGTTGCTGGTGAGCGAGCTGGCGACCAACGTCACGCTCCACGCCCGCACGGACGTGCGGGTGACGGTTCGCTTCGAGGGCGAGTCGCTGTGGGCCGAGGTCAAGGACTGGAACTCGCGCCTTCCCCAGGTCTGCCTGCCTCCCGAGGACGCCACCACCGGACGAGGGCTCCAACTGGTGGAAGCCATCGCCTCCAGATGGGGCGTCCAGCGTGACAGCGACGGCAAGGTGGTGTGGTTCGAGCTCCACGTCCCCCGCTCCACGCCCGTCAACGGCAACGGCGCTGCCGTCAACGGTGCGCCGATCAACGGCGTCTCGCCCTAGGTGCCCCGTTCCGCAGAGGAGCCGGCTGCCCGGTCGTTCAGCGCTCGGACGGCAGGCTGGGGCCGGACATGGCTAGATACCTCATGATGGTGGCCGATGCCGGGCCGACGGCGTCCACGAGCGGAGTCGTCCCCACCACCACGCCGTAGCCGGCCAGCCCGTCGACCGCCTCCGCCAACGACACGACGCCGGCGACGGTCTCTTCCACCACGTCGAGCCGGCAGGGGTAGGCGTACTCGCCCCGGTACCCGTGGTCGTCAACCACGACCCGGCCCCACAGGTCCACCTCCCCCACCACCAGCGGGCCGGGGGCCAGGCACAGCGCATCGGCGTGCAGGGTGGCCATGTCGGTGCTGGCGTGCACCCCGCAGGCGCACCCGGGGTCGGGTGCGTCGTGCCCGGCAGGGCCCGCTCCGGCACACCGGCCGACGAAGGCTCGCCCCGGCTCCCAGGTGAAGCCTCGCTGCGACAGTGACTGCAACCGTGGCTCAGGCGTGAGCCGCCAGTAGCGCCAACCCCGCCGTGCGTCGTCAGCAGGGCGCCGCTCGACCCGACCGACAGCCGGCTCGCCGGCGCTCACGCCGGTTTCCTAGCCGCCGGTGCCGGTCGCGCGGTCGGGACCGACCGCCCACTGCGCCATCTCCGGGTAGTCGGCGACGTCGGCGTCGATGGAGCAGGTGTCATCGTCCTGCCAGAGGGCTGTGGCCCGCTCATGGCAGGCGGGATGGAAGGTCATCGAGGTCGGGCACATCATCTGGCTGACCGACATCTCTGCCCTCACTGCCTCGTCGGCGGCGACCGGCTGGCCACAGACATCGCACATCGGAGCGGGTGTCATGCTCCCAGCCTACGGGGGCGGATCGGCGACGGGAACAGGTTCAGTGCACAAACGGTACGGGCCCGGGGGCTGGAGTCGAGCAGTCCAGGCAGCGGGCGCCGGCGCGGTGGCGGTTCCCGTTTCGCCCCTCCGTCGCCTAGCGTCGACCTGGTGGAATCGACCGTGAGCGTCCGCCGCCGCGACGTGGGGACGGGAACGCGGTCGCCGGCCGACGTGCGCATGCGTCGGCTCCTACGGGTGCCGGCCGGCGGGCCGCGGGGCAGCGAGGCCGCCGCCCGCAACGCCTTCAGCGCCTCCATCCTGGTGTCGACGGTCCGCTGCCTGCTCACCTACATCATCCTCCCCGTGCTCGGCCCCGTGCTCGGCCTCAGCGGCGCCGTCGGACCGGTGTTGGGTTTGACCGTCGGCATGGTCTCGGCCGTCGCCGTGGTGATCTCCATGCGCCGGTTCTGGGCAGCGGACCACCGGTGGCGCTGGGGCTACACGGCGGTGGGCGGCGGTATCCTCGTGCTCCTGGCTGCTCAGGCGGTCGGCGACGTCGCCTCCCTGGTCGCCTGACCGAGATCCACGCCGTCGAGCGTCAGCAAAGACGCACAGAGCCGTCGACGGATCACATCCGGCGCCACCGGCGTGCTCGGGTCCGATGGAGGAGACGGCTTCACGTTCCTGATGGCATCATCGTCGTCGGCAGGGGGGAGGAGATCCCGACCGACAAGAGCGAGGGAGTGGGCATGCCCGAGAACGAGACGAGCACCGCCGGAAACAGCCAGGCCGGCGCCGAGGGCGCAGTTCGGCCCATCATGCTGGCCATCGCCGGTGACAGCGGCACCGGGAAGACGACCATCACGGAAGGGTTGGTGAAGGCTCTGGGCCGGGACCGCATCACATCGGTCGCGGCCGATGACTACCACCGCTA
>JAHWKL010000189.1 GCA_019347915.1 Actinomycetota bacterium | reverse complement strand
CCCGACTACGTCGGCAAGAACCTGCCGACGCGGCGGGACGAGGCGGTCGACGTCCACGCCGACGGGGTCGACCTGGGCGACCTGGTGCGGGAGCGCCGGTGACGCCGGTCACTCGGGCGCAGCGCCCATGAAGCACCTGCTGTCGATCGCCGACCTCGGGCGGGAGGGCATCGAGGAGGTGCTCGACCTCACCGACTCCTTCGTGGAGGTCAGCGCCCGGGCCATCCCCAAGGTGCCCGCCCTGCGGGGCCGCACCGTGGTCTCGCTGTTCTACGAGGACTCCACCCGCACCCGGCTGTCGTTCGAGGCGGCGGCCAAGCGCCTGTCGGCCGACACCATGAACTTCAGCGTGGGGACCTCGGCGGTGGCCAAGGGGGAGTCGCTGCGGGACACGGTGCTGACCATCGAGGCCATGGGCGTCGACGCCATCGTCGTGCGCCACGGCTCGTCGGGAGTGCCGTGGCAGGTGGCGCGGTGGGTCGACGCCAGCGTGGTCAACGCCGGCGACGGTTGGCACGAGCACCCCACCCAGGCCCTGCTCGACTGCTACACCCTCCGGGAGCGGCTGGGGACCCTCGACCAGCGCCACATCGCCATCGTCGGCGACGTCAAGCACAGCCGGGTGGCCCGCTCCGACGTGCTCGCCTTCACCGCCCTGGGGGCCTCGGTCACCCTCGTGGCCCCGCCCACCCTGTTGCCGCCGAGCCTGGAGGGCTGGCCGGTGGAGGTCAGCCACGATCTCGACGGAGTGCTGCGCAAGGTCGACGCCGTGGAGCTCCTGCGCATGCAGAGCGAGCGCCAGACCGAGGCGCTGGTGCCCAGCCTGCGGGAGTACACCGCCACCTACGGGCTCACCCGCGAGCGCGCCCGGCTGCTGCCCGACGAGGCCGTCATCATGCATCCCGGGCCCATGAACCGGGGCGTGGAGATCGCCGCTGACGTGGCCGACCTGCCCCGCTCGGTCGTCACCCGCCAGGTGGCCAACGGAGTGGCCGTGCGCATGGCCGTGCTGTTCCTCCTCCTCGGCTCGGGGACGGCGTGAGCGGCGCGGTGGTGCTGCGGGGAGGGACGGTCGTCGACGAGACGGGCTCCCGGCGGGCCGACGTGGTCGTCGCCGACGGCGTGGTCGCCGCCGTGGGCCAGCAGCTCGAGACCCCGCGCGGGGCCACGGTGCTCGACGCCGGCGCTTGCGTGGTGGGCCCGGGGCTGGTCGACCTCCACGCCCACCTGCGAGAGCCCGGCGACGAGGAAGCGGAGACGGTGGAGACCGGGGCCCGGGCCGCCGCCCTGGGTGGCTACACCGCGGTGGTGGCCATGCCCAACACCGACCCTCCCATCGACTCCGCCGGCGTGGTGCGGGAGATCCTCGAGTTGGGCGCCGGCGCCTGCTGCGAGGTGCGCCCGGCCGGCGCCATCACCCGCGGCCGGGCGGGCACGGCGCTGGCGCCACTGGCCGAGATGGCGGCGCTCGGGGTGCGGTTGTTCACCGACGACGGGGCCGGCGTGCAGGACAGCCGGCTGATGCGCCGGGCCCTGGAGTACGCCTCCTCCCTCGGGGTGACGCTGGCCCAGCACTGCGAGGACGCCGGCCTGGCCGCCGGCGGCCACATGCACGAGGGCGAGTGGTCGAGCCGCCTCGGCCTTCCCGGCGTGCCCTCGGAGGCCGAGGAGCTGATGGTCGCCCGGGACATCGCCCTGTCCCGCCTGACGGGGGCGCCGGTGCACTTCCTGCACCTCTCCACCGCCGGCTCGGTGGCCCTGGTCAGAGCGGCCAAGGCCGACGGCCTGCGGGTGAGCGCCGAGGCCGCCCCCCACCACTTCTGCCTGACGGCGGCAGCGGTGGCGTCGTACGACCCGGTGTTCAAGGTGAACCCCCCGTTGCGCAGCGACGCCGACGTGGCGGCGGTGCGATCGGGCCTGGCCGACGGCACCATCGACGCCATCGCCACCGACCACGCCCCCCATCCGCCCGAGGCCAAGGAGGCGCCGTTCGACCAGGCGCCGCCGGGGATGCTGGGCCTGGAGACGGCGTTGCCGCTGGCCCTGGGCGAGCTAGGCCTGCCCGTCGGCGAGGTGCTGGCACTGCTGTCGTGGCGGCCCGCCGGCATCGCCGGGCTGGCCGGCAGCCACGGTGGGCCCGTCCGTGCCGGCGCCCCCGCCAACCTGTGCGTGGTCGACCCCAGCGCCACGTGGGTGGTCGACCCCGACCGGCTGGCCAGCCGCAGCCGCAACACGCCCTATGCCGGGCGCACCCTGACCGGCCGGGCCCGCCACACCGTGCTGCGAGGCGAGCCCGTGGTCATCGACGCCGAGGCGCAGCGATAGTGGACCGATGAGCGGAGGAGGCGACTTGCGGGACGCGCTGCTGGTGCTGGCCGACGGCGAGGTGTTCGAGGGCGAGGCGGTGGGCGCCGAGGTCGAGGTGGCCAGCGGCGAGGTGGTGTTCAACACCGTGCTCACCGGCTACCAGGAGGTCATCACCGACCCCTCCTACGCCGGCCAGATCGTCACCTTCACCACCGCCCACATCGGCAACTACGGCGTGACCGGCCTCGACGACGAGGCCCGCCGTCCCGCCTGCCGGGGCGTGGTGGTGCGCGACCTGGCTCGCCGCCGCAGCAACTGGCGGGCCGAGGGGGACCTGGACGCCTTCCTGGCCGACGCCGGCGTGCCCGGCATCGCCGGCGTCGACACCCGCCGGCTCACCCGCCACCTGCGCGACCGGGGAGCGCTCGTCGGGGCCTTCGGCACCGCCGACGAGGCGACGCTGCTGGCCGCCGCCTGCTCCGACCCCGGCACCGAGGGCGTCGACCTGGTCCACGCCGTCACCTGCGGGGAGCCCTACGTGACCGGCGACGGGCCCCGGCGGGTGGTGGCCTACGACTTCGGGGTCAAGGCGACCATGTTGCGCCACCTCGGTCGGCTGGCCACGGTGGAGGTGGTGCCGGCGTCCACCCCCGCCGACGAGGTCCTGGCCCGGGGCCCGGACGGCGTCTTTCTGTCCAACGGCCCCGGCGACCCCGCCGCCGTGCGGGGCGCCAGCGAGACGGTCGCCGGCCTGCTCGGGCACGTGCCGGTGTTCGGCATCTGCCTCGGCCACCAGCTCCTGGCCACCGCCCTGGGCGGGGAGACCTACAAGCTTCCCTTCGGCCACCACGGCGGCAACCACCCGGTGCGCCGCCTGGCCACGGGGGCGGTGGAGATCACCAGCCAGAACCACAGCTACGCGGTGGCCGACGGCACCGTCGAGGGAGCCGACGTCACCCACGTCAACCTCAACGACGGCGTGGTCGAGGGCCTGTCGTGCCGGGAGGCGCCGGCGTTCAGCGTCCAGTACCACCCCGAGGCCGGGCCCGGCCCCCACGACGCCCGCTACCTGTTCGCCGAGTTCGAGGCGCTGATGGAGAGAGGAGCCTGATGAAGCTGGTAACGCAGCGGAGACCGCCAGGCGGAGCAGCACAGCTCGCTACGCTCGCAGAACGGCTTGGTGCCGCCTACGGCGGCGCGCATCACCGTTCCGCCCGGCCAAGCCGGCAGAGCCGGCGGCCGGACGGTCCGTGCAACGGGCGCCGGCGGATTATCGCCGGCGAAAACTAGATGCCTCGCAGGGACGACATCGAGACCATCCTGCTCATCGGTTCGGGGCCCATCGTC
>JAHWKL010000188.1 GCA_019347915.1 Actinomycetota bacterium | reverse complement strand
CACCCCCCCTCCCCCACCCCATCAACACCAGCGGGTGGGTGTACCTCGCCGCCGCCGGCGGTGTGCTGGCGGTGTGGACACTGCTGTGGGTCGGCAGGGGCGCCGAGCCGCTGTCCGACGCCCTGCTGCGCGCCGACCTGGCCGTGCTCCGCTGGTTCGAGCGGCTCCGCACCGATGCGCTCACCGCGGTGATGCACGACGTCCATGCCCTGGGCTCGGAGCGCACCGCCCAGGTCCTGCGCTGGCTGGCGGTGCTGGCGCTGCTCGTGCTGCGCCGGTTCCGCCACCTCGTCGTGTTCCTCGGAGTGATCCTCGTCGTGGGCGCGGTGACGGCCGCCAGCTCCCTGGCCATCGGCCGACTGCGCCCGGTGGGCGTGGAGATCCTCGGGCGGTGGGACGGCTACGCCCACCCTTCGGCCCCGGTGGTGGCGCTGGGCCTGAGCCTGGTGGGCATCGTCTACACCCTCGTGCCGGGAGGGACGTGGCGGAACCGGGCCAAGTGGGTGGCCGGCGTGCCCATCGTCGCCCTGGCCGTCTCCCGCCTGTACCTCGGCGTCGACCACCCCAGCGACGTCTTCGTGGGTGCCGTGCTCGGCATGGGGATCCCGGTGGTGGCGTTCCGCCTGCTCACACCCAACGACGTGTTCCCCGTCTCCTACCGCCGGGGTCGCACCGCCCACCTCGACGTCAGTGGACGGCGGGGCGACGCCATCGCCGAGGCCCTCCGGACGCAGTTCGGCTTCATCCTCGTCGAGCTCCGGCCCTTCCGCCTGCAGAGCTCCGCCGGCTCGACGCCGCTGCGGATGCGGGTGTGCCGCAGCGTCGACCGGGAGCCGACGGAGGTGTTCGCCAAGCTGTACGCCCACGCCCACCTCCGCTCCGACCGCTGGTACAAGCTGGGACGGACCATCCGTTACGGCCGCCTGGAGGACGAGGGCACCTTCTCCAGCGTCCGCCGCCTCGTGGAGTACGAGGACTACCTGCTGCGGGTCATGGCCGACGCCGGCCTTCCCGTCCCGCTGTCGTACGGGTTCGCCGAGATCACGCCCGAGCGCGAGTACCTGCTGGTGACCGAGTTCCTGACCGGCGCCGTCGAGCTCGACGACGCCGAGGTCGACGACCGGGTGATCGACAGCGGGCTCAGCGTGGTGCGACAGATGTGGGACGCCGGGCTGGCCCATCGCGACGTGAAACCGGCCAACGTGCTCGTGCGCGACGGGAAGGTCTTCCTGATCGACGTGGCCTTCGCCACCGTGCGCCCCTCGCCATGGCGCCAGGCCGTGGACCTGACCAACATGATGTTGACCCTCGCCCTGCGCAGCAGCGCCGAGCGGGTCTACGAGCGCGCCCTGCAGTGGTTCGAGCCCGACGAGATCGCCGAGGCCCTGGCCGCCAGCCGAAGCGTCACCATCCCGTCGCAGCTCCGGGCCCGGCTACGGGCCGACGAACGCGACCTGCTCGGGTGCTTCCGGCAGCTGGCGCCGGAGCGGCCCCCCATCTCGATCCAGCGATGGACCGTGCGCCGGATGGCGCTGACCCTGGCGGTGGGCGCGGCGGTGGTGGCTGCCGCCGCCCTGCTGGTGTTCTACCTCACGGCCACCGGCCTGCTGTGAGCGCCGAGCCCGGCTCGACGACCGTCCCATGACCGCCCGCACCTCCGCCGTCGCCGCCGCCGTTCTGGCCGTGGCCATGGTCGGGTGCGCCGGGGCCGAGGCGGCGGTGCCCGAGTGCAAGGCCAGCCGGCGCCTGGCCATCCTGGCCCAGTCCGTCCCGACCGCCTCGCTGGTGCCGTGCCTGGAGAGCATGCCGGCGGGATGGAGCTTCGCCGCCCTCGACGTCGACAGCGAGCGCTCCCGGTTCTGGCTCGATTCCGACCGGGCTGGCCTTCGCGCCGCCGAGATCGAGCTGGCGTCCACCTGCGACGTCAGCGGCGGCACCCAGGGCGAGCCCGAGGAGGAGGGTACCGATCGCTACCAGCGGCTGAGCTCGCTGTCACCTCGCTTCGCCGGCAGCACCTACGACGTGTTCGACGGCGGCTGCGTCATCTACCGCTACGACTTCGCCAACGGCCCCCACATCACGCTCTACCAGGACCTCCACGACGCCGTCGCCCTGTTCCCGCGCGAAGACCTAGAACCGCTGACCGCCGGTCCCGACGGCCCGCCGGAGTCGTAGCGTTGAGCGCCACATGATGCTGCTGAACCACCGGCGGGCCATCGAGCTCGCCGCCGGCACGCTGCTGGCCACCGTCGTGCTGTTCGCCATGGTGGGGTTCGACGCCACGCGGGCCGCCGTCCAGCCGGTGGACGACGCCTGGCTCGACGCCATGGAGGCCGCTCGCTTCGCCCCGCTGGAGTTCGCGGCCAAGGTCCTCGACGTCCTGGGAGGCACCTGGGTGACCGCCCCTCTGCGCCTGGGAGTCGGCCTGTGGCTCGTCTTCCGCCGTCGGTGGGCCCACTTCAGCGCCCTGGCACTGGCCGTGGCCGTCTCCGAGGTGGGCATCGGCCTGTTCAAGGGCCTGGTGGCCCGCCCCCGCCCTCCCGACGTGCTCGTCCACGTGACCGGCTTCTCGTTCCCGTCCGGCCATGCCACCGCCGGCGCCGTCACCGCGCTCGCCCTGGTGATCGTGCTCCTGCCGCCGGGGCCGGCGCGCTGGCGCTGGGAGGTACGGGCGGTGCTGTTCGTCCTGGCCATGGCCCTCAGCCGTACCTACCTCGGGGCCCACTGGCTGTCGGACGCAGTAGCCGGCACGTTGTTCGGCACGGCCGCCGTGCTGGTGTCGGTGGTGGTGGTGATCGGGCTGCGCAACCGCCTCCGCCCCCGATGGTTCCCGGAGCCGGCTACGGCGAGCTCACCGTCGCCGCCCCTGGCCGGCGCGAGCTCGATCGACGCGTCCACACCAGGTAGGTGACCAGCCCGAGAGGGATGGGCACCAGGTAGGTCAGCACGCGGTAGACCAGCACTCCGGCCACCACCGGTTCGCGCGGCCCGCCCGCCACCACCAGCGCCGCCACCAGGCCCAGCTCCACCACGCCCAGGCCACCCGGGGTGATGGGCAGCGCCGAGATCAAGCGGACGAAGGCGAAGGCGCCCAGGACCTCGGCCCAGCCCACCTCGTCGTCGGACACACCGACGTGGCGCAGGGCCAGCAGGAGCAGGGCGTAGAGGGTGAGGTGGCTGACCAGCGTGGTGAGGGTGAGGGCGGCCCACCGGGCCCGCAGCAGCCCGACGGTGTCGGCGCGGAAGCGGGCGGCGGCATCAGCCCAGCCGGAGACGGGGCCACGGGACACCAGCCGCCGTAGCCGGGAGACGAGGGTGGCGAGGGTGGCGCCCACCCGCCGGGCCAGGCGGTCGCTGCGCAACATCAGGCCGAACGTCGCGAGGGCCACCACGAGCAGGCCCACGCCCACCAGGGCGGCGACGAGCAGGGCGACGCTGGCGTGCCCCTGGAGCGCCAGCAGGGCCAGGGCCACCAACGGCATGCCCACCTTGACGAAGTTGTTCCACAGCCCCGACAGCAGCAGGGACCGGGTGATGGCCGGGCGGGGGAACCCCCACGACGCGTACATGGCGTAGTTGACCCCGAGGCCCACAGCGGCGCCGGCAGGCAGGGTGTTGGCCAGGGCCGTCGCCGACTGGCTGGCCATGCCGGCCCGCCACAGGCCCAACCCGGGGAGCACGCC
>JAHWKL010000187.1 GCA_019347915.1 Actinomycetota bacterium | reverse complement strand
TCCAGGAAGACCTCCGCCCGGCGCTTGTCACGCTCGAACCGGCGCTCCTCCTCGGAGTCCTCGTCGGCCGAGGAGGCGGCCTGCTCGGCGCGCTTGCGGCGGTCCTCGAGGTCACTGCGATCGAGGTCCTCGGGCGCGGTGGCCTCCTCGACCAGCAACAGCACGCTTCCGTCGGAGACCTGGACGTAGCCCTCGCCCTGGGCGAAGCGCACGACGTCCGACTCGCTGCGATAGAGGCGCAGCTCGGTCGGGTCGAGTATGCCCAGGAGGGGCTGATGGCGCGCCCGGATGCCGATGGAGCCCACCCCGGTGCGGGTGGACACCATCTCGACATCCTCCTGGAACACCAGGCCCTCCGGCGTGAGGACCTCGACCGCAAACGTCTCGTGGGCCACGCGCTAGCTCTCCTCCTCGGCGGCCTCGACGACCTGATCGATCGAGCCCTTGAGCAGGAACGCGCCCTCGGGCACGTCGTCGTGCTGGCCGTCGAGGATCTCGTTGAAGCCGCGGATCGACTCGGCGACCGGCACGTACTCGCCTGGCAGGCCGGTGAACTCCTCGGCCACCGACTCGTGGACCATCAGGCGCTCGACGGAGATGCACAGCTGGCCGGCGTTGGAGAACAGCGCTCGCGTCGCGCCGTCCACCGCGCGGCCCAGCGGAGCGTCGTCGAGGACGATCATCGCGTTCGGTCGTTGCCGAGAGTCTAATTCCTCGCAAGCATCGTGAAACGTGTCAGCCAATGTTTCGGCCTTGCCCCGAGATGTGAGAAAGAAAACTCCACCGTACGGTGTATGGTCGCTCTGCCACATCCTTCGGTGTCAACGGACAGCAGGAGCTCCTCGCCAGCGGACATGAGATCTCCCCGCCCACGGACAGCAGAATTCCTTGTGGGCGGACAGCTGATCTCCGGGTGGGTTGGTCAAGCCAGGGGCACCACCCCCTTGCCGGCCAGGGCCTCGGCGAGGCGTAGCGACCCGCCCTCGGTGAGCACGACGTGGGCGTGGTGCATGAGCCGGTCGACGGTGGCGGTGGCCAGCCCCTTGGGCATGATCGTGTCGAACCCGGAGGGATGAAGGTTGGAGCTGACCGCCACCGAGCGCCGTTCGTAGGCGGCATCCACGACGCGATAGAACGCCTCGGCGGCGTCCTGGCCGGCCGGGAGCTGACCGATGTCGTCGACCACGATCAGCTCCGACCGGCAGATGCGGGCGATGACCTTGGAGATCGAGGCGTCGACCTTGGCCCGCCCCACAGCCACGGTGAGCGACTCCAGGGTGAACCACGACACCCGCATGCCGGCGTCGATGACGGCATGGGCCAGGGCTTCGACGAAGTGGGTCTTGCCGGTGCCGGAGGGCCCGGCCACGGCCAGGTTCTCGGCCCGGCCCACCCATTCCAGGGTGCGCAGCGCCGACTGGGTGGCCACCGGGATGGAGGAGTCGCCCGGCCGCCAGGACCCGAAGGTCTTGCCGGCGGGGAACCCGGCGGCCTTGCGCCGTTGGCGCCGGGTGGCGGCGTCGCGCCCGGCGATCTCTTCTTCGAGCAGGACGCGGAGCACCTCGGCGGGGTCCCAGCGCTGGGCCCGGGCGACAGCGAGCACCTCGGGGGCAGCGGCTCGCACATAGGGCAGGCGCATGCGCCGTAGCGCGGCGGTGAGCTCGTCGGGCACCGGCGGTGGCGTGGGCCCCTTCACCGGTCGCCTCCGTGCACGAAGCGCCCGCCGTCGCCGCCCAACAAGAACACGAACCGACCGAGGTCGGCCCGCAGCTCGTCGAGCGTGTAGCCCTCGCCGGTGAAGCGGGCCAACGACTCGCCCAGGGCGTCGGGGGCGGAGTCCATCCAGTCGTGGAGGAACTCGAGCATCTCGGTCAGCTCGACCACCTCGTCGTCTCGGAGCGCTCCCGTGGCGCTCATCGTCCGAGCTCGTTCCAGGCGTCGGTGCCGGGCTGGGTCAAGTGGGCGTCGTCAGCCAGCACCATCTCCAGGCCGGAGCGGCCGGCGGCCAGGTGATCGAGGATGGAGGCCAGGTCGCCGTCGTCGAAGCGCCCGGCCACCGCCGCCAGCCCGAGGGCGTCGTCGACGGCCCCGGCGCCGACCAGGGCGGCCAGCTCCACCGCCCGGGCCATCTTGGATCGCACCCGCTGGGCGCCCACGGCGGCGGCCTCGACCAACCACCGCTGGGCGCCGGTGCCGATGGCCAGAAAGGCCCGTTCGGCATCGCTGCGGGGCTTGGGAGTGGGCACCTTGGGCCCGTTGCCCGCCGGGTGGTGCGGGTAGTGGGCATCGACGATGCGGGGATGTCCCGGTGTGGACAGCTGGTGGCGGGCGATCTCGGCCAGTCCCCGCTCGGCGTCGGCGCCGACCACGACCAGCTCGTCGCCCACCACCCGGCACCACACCTCGGCGCCCTGGTGGCCGTCGGGCGTCGAGTAGCGCACCGAGCCGAAGCGGATGGTCTGGTCGTTGTCCACCCGGCGGGTCTCGCCCAACGCCGCCGTGTGCGCAACGGCGGGCAGCACGTGCAACCAGGCTCGCTCCTCGGCCAGCATCTCCACCGGCGCCCGGCCGGTCTCTCGATGTGCCCGGGCGTTGACCTTCTCGCCGAACGCCTCGGCCGCCGCCACGAGCTCGGCGAAGCTGGCGTAGTCGGCCCGCAGGTTGGCGGTGGTGGGCACCAGGTCGTGCTTGGCGATCTTCACCGTCGCTTCCACCCCGCCCTTGGACTCGGGGTCGTAGGGGACACAGGACTCGACCTTGCAGCCGTAGTGGCGCCCGACGGCCACCATGGTGGGGTGGCGCACCGGGATCCCGGCCACGTGCTCGATGGTCACGGTCTTCTCGTTGTCCGACAGCGAGTAGGTCGGCGCCCCGCCGAGGCGGCGCAGGGTGGCGTCCAGGCAGGCCACCAGGCTGCCCATGGTGCGGTCCCAGGTGGGGATGACGACCCGGTAGCGGCTCCAGGCCAGCCAGGCGCACAACAGGTAGGTCTTGCGCTCGCCGACCATGGGGCCGTCGCCCCAGTCGAACTGGCACCACATCCCCGGCTCGGGCACCCACGGCCGATAGCGGCGCCGGTGTCCGCTCCGCCACGCCTGCTTGGCCTCGGCCACCGCCCGGCGAGTGGTGCGCCCGTCACCGGTGAAGCCCATGACCACGATCCGGTCGTGGACCACGTCGGCGCGCACCTCGGCCTTGGAGCGATCGACCAGCTCCTCGATCTTCTCCAGGAACGGGTCGATCAGCCGGGGGCGGCGACCATGCACGAACGGGTTGCCGCCGGCGTCGCGCACCTCGACGTAGCGGTCAACGGTCTTGGGGTCACAGCCGGCCAGCGCCCCGGCTGAGTGCGGACAACGGGTCAGGTCAAACGCTTCGAGGATCTCCATGATCTCCCTGTCAGACTTGGTCAACGGTTCCTCCGGTGGAGCTCGATGGGGTGGAACCGTCGAGCGAAGCCGCCGGGGGAGCCGTCGTGGTGGACACCGACATGGAGACCAGCTGTCCGCTGACGGGGAATTCTCGTGTCCGTCAGCGAGGACTGTCGTGTCCGCCTACAGGGAGTATCTGCTGTCCGTCGTCACCCGGGCACCAAGACGGGGATAGGACCGGGAGCCTCACGACTTTCATCATCGCTCCCAGGTCCTCGACTCCGAGGCCAACGCGAAGGAGCGATAGGTGCGCCAGCCGGTTTAGTGGCTGTTCGTC
>JAHWKL010000186.1 GCA_019347915.1 Actinomycetota bacterium | reverse complement strand
AATCGCTGGGACTTTCCCGGCTTCGCAGTGTCCAAAGATTTCCCTTGACGCCCGGAAGCGGTGCGGTTACACCTGTCCCTAAGTCAGAACGGGCTATAGCTCAAAAGCGAGTACCGTGCGGAGGAGTCAGACCATGGGCGGTGGGGACGACGCACCCGAGCGGTGACGTCCGCTGCAGTGAGCTCGGCAGCGCAGAGCGGCTCCGAGCCCGAGGAGGTGCGTTCCCGCAGCTTGCTGCGGCCCGCCATCCTGTTGTTGCTGCGCGATCAGGAGAGCCACGGCTACGAGCTCATGGGACGTTTGGCCGAGCTCGGGGTTGAGGTGCCGCCCACCACCGGCGGGCTGTACCGCTCCCTGCGCACCATGGCGGACGAGGGCCTCCTCTCCTCTTACTGGAGCACCCCCGATCGGGGCCCGGCGCGGCGGGTCTACGCTTTGACGCCCCTGGGGGAGCAGCATCTCGAGGAGGCCGTGCCCGCCCTGTCCGGCCTGCTGCGAACCGTGCGGGGCATGCTCAACCGTTACCGGAGCCCGGGCTGACGCCAGCCAGCGGTTGCCGGTGTCGAGCCGTAGTCGCCATCCGAATTCACAGTCCCGCACGACGTCCAGATTGTCGGCTGGCGGAAATCAGCATTTTGCGGTGGTGACGCGCTCGCCGGAGCGGACGGCCGAGCAGCAGATGCTTCGCAACATGCTCCAGATGATCTCAGCGCCACCCTCACCGACGTCACCCTCGTGCCGTCGTGCGAGATCTCGCGCGCCGCCCCTCCCGACGTCGACTGCACCGGCGGCGAGGACCCCGGCGCGTTCCAGCTCTCGGCCGGCGGCACCGGGGCCGCCGGGAGCGCCTGTGCGGGGAGGACGTTCACCATCACCGAGATCGACGCCGCCAGCGGGAAGCACAGGTTCATCCCCGACCAAGACGTCGTCCTCGGTGCTGCCGGCACGGCCACCGACACCTGCGTCATCAACTTCACCTTCGACGTCGCCCGACTGCCGGCCAGGGATGCCTTTCCGGACGAGAGCGGGATCCAGACCACCCAGGTCGCCTTCTCGGCTGCCACCTTCTCGCCGTCGATGCTGACAGGCAGCGGGACTGGCACAGACCTCACCACCGTGGCGGAGGTGGCCGGCTCGGTGGTGAGCCCCCCGACGACCGTCGTCTCGGTGGTTGCAGGGAGCGGCGCCGTTCGCCCCCCCGGGGCGTGCTCCCCCGCACCGGTGCCACCGTGCGCACCCTTGTGATGCTGGGTGGGCTCCTCCTTGCTCTCGGGTGGGTGGTCCTGGTCGGCCAGCGGCGTCTGCTCGTTGGCTCCAGGATGTGACGTCACCCGAACTGCTGGCGCCGGCGAGGACGTTGCCGAACGTCCTCGCCGGCGCTCAACAGGACGGAAGGTTCCTCAGCGCCGAGCTGGCGTGATGAAGCCGGTGACGGTGCCCACGCCCCGCACCGCCGTAGTGCCAGCTGGCAGGCCGAACTCCTCAACCTCCTCTGGGCTCACCGGGAAGGTGAACTCGAACGAGCACGTCGTCAGGTCCTTGTTCTTGCCCGACTGGCCCTTGGTGGTGCCCGGCTCCTCGAACGCCGTGGTCCCGCTGGGAAGCGCCGTCCCGGTGAGCTCACCGAACGCCACGGGAACGAAGATGGCGTTGCTGCCGACGATGTGGCCGGGGGTGAAGTCACCGCCACCGATGACCACCACGTCGTAGCTCTGGCCGTCGTCGCAGGTCAGAGACACGATGTCGCTGTTCGGGCTGTTGACGGGGTCGGCGCCGACGGGGGCTGCCCACAGTCCCGCGCTCAAGGCGGCGACGGCGGCGGTGCTCAAGACCTTTTTCATCATGGTTGCTGTCCTTCTCCTCGGTCGATGGGGATGCTCGTTGCGCCGCCGGTGGCGACGGAAGCGGGCCGGCCACACCGCAGCCCACCAGCAACCGTCGCTGTGACGGCTCGGGTGTCTTGCCAACCTCGATCTTGCCGGTCCGGATGTCCCGCGGCATAGGGGCGACTTGTCCCTTTCTCTCGGGACAGATGTCCCGTCAGACGCCCTTCATGCGGGCCGCAAGCGAAGATCAGCGGATGACGACGACCGCCACGGGGTCGGGCAGCTCCAGGCCTTCCCACGTCCGATCTGCCGTCACCGCCGGCAGGTCCAGTTGCCGGGCAAGTGCCAGGCAGGCCCGGTCGCCGAGGGACAGCCCGGCTGCCCTGGTGACCAGGCGCAGGTTCGCTGCCTCCTCGGCGGCGTCGCCGTTGAAGACGAGCACGACCACGCCCAGAGCCTCGAGGTCGTCACGCAGGCTCTCGACCTCGACGCCTCGTTCCAGCGACTTGTGCATGACCTCCGACAGGTTCACTGCCGAGATGACCGATGCCGTGAGCCCTCGTTCGACGATCTCGCCGCCGGGCTCGTCGAACAGCAGGGCCAGTAGCGCCGAAGCGTCGAGCACCCACGCTCGGCTGGTGCTCACGCCCCCGCGTCGCGGTGCGCTTCCTCCCGCCGCTCGGCGAGCAACTCCTCCACGACGCTCGGCCCACCCGCCGCCTTGGCGTAGCGAGCCCGCAGGCGATCCAGGGCAGCCTCCTGGCGCTCGAGCTTGAGCCCATCCCCCTCGAGACGAAGGAGCACGACCGAACCCGGCTCGAGGCCGAGGTGACGTCGCATGGCAGCCGGGATGACCAGACGCCCCTGAGGGCCGATGGTGACTCGCTCAGTGTGTGCCATACGAGTACGATATGCCAGACGGGCCGGTATTTGCCACAGTGGAGTGAGCCTGGTGCGGCCCGTGACCATCAGGAGGGTGCAGGTAGCGGCGGGCTGGAAGCGGCTGCCAGCGGCGATCGCACGGCGTGGGCCAATCCTCATCCACCCCGCAACGAGCCGATGGTCGAACCGTCGCCAAGCGAAGGCTGTCCGAGCTCGCTGAGATCGTTGGGCCGTATCCTCCCGTCGTGGGACGGGCGTCCGGACGCAAGGGTGCAGAGGCGCGGTGCTCGCCAACGGCCAGTCCTTCTCCGAAGGCTACGCGAGCGGCATGAACTCCTAGTCGGCCTCGGCAGCGTCTTCGATGGCGACGGCCGTCCTAGTTCACGACACGGCTACGTCGAAGTCGCTTCTTACTCAACTCGGTGAGAAGGCATCGAGCCGCTGCTCGCAGCGGAACCGGCAGAGGGCACCTAATCCGGGACTAGTCCCGGATGAGTCCCCGTTCCGGCTCGCTGGGAGGATGAACGCGCAAGAAGTACTCCGTGCCGAACATCTCCTGCAGCATCGAGGCCGGGAACCTGCCCGGCTCGATCGGAAACTGGGTCCGGTGAGCGGCGATCGCTGCCATCTTGCGATTGACCTGACGAGACACGTCGATCACGGTCGTGGCCGTGGGACCGACGGAACTACCGGTGGTGTCGAAGGGAACCCCTGTGAAGCGGGCGTCGCTGCCCCGCCCGGCGAACGGCGTGGGAGCGCTCGGCGACAGCACGAGACACGTGACGGCGCCAACCGCGATCACACTGGCGGAGCGCACGGTGCCGTAGGCAATTCCGAGCTCCCCGAAGAACTCCCCCGACGCCAGTCTCCTCAGCTGGTGCAGGGTGCCGTCCTCCTGCTCCCGGACAACATCCACCTCACCGGAGAGGATCAGGTACAGGCCGCTCGCCGGCTCGCCCTGCTCCACGATGGTGAAGCGGGGCGGGAACCAGCTCACGTCGACGAAGTCGTTGGCGTATCCCATCGTC
>JAHWKL010000185.1 GCA_019347915.1 Actinomycetota bacterium | reverse complement strand
CGAAGGGCAGCACCTTGCCCTGGAGGGTGACATCGCCGGTCATGCCCACCACGGGGCGCACCGGGCGACCCTGGAGCAGGCTGACCAGGGCGGTGACCATGGCCACGCCGGCTGAGGGACCGTCCTTGGGCACGGCCCCGGCCGGCACGTGGAGGTGGAACCGGCGGTCGGCCAAGGCGTCGGGTGTGATACCCAGGTCGTCGGCGTGCGATCGGACGAAGGAGCGGGCGATCTCGGCCGACTCCCGCATCACGTCACCCAGCTGGCCGGTCAGCGACAGGCCCGGCTCGCCGGCCATGGACGTGGCCTCGACGAAGAGGACCTCGCCGCCGGCCCCGGTCACGGCCAGGCCGGTGGACACACCCGGCACCGACGTGCGCTCGGCCACCTCGGAGTGGAACCGGCGCCGGCCGAGCAGGGGCCGCACCGCATCGGTGTCGACCACGAAGGGCTCACCGTCGCCGTCGCCACCACCGTCGCCCACCACCCGGGTCGCCACCTTGCGCAGCACCCGGCCCAGCTGGCGCTCGAGCTCACGGACCCCGGCCTCCCGGGTGTAGCCGGAGGCCAGCTCGGCCAGGGCGTCGTCGCGCACCTCGACCTCGTCGCCACGCAGACCCGTGCGCTCCACCAACCGCGGGAGCAGGTGGTCGCGCGCGATGGCCACCTTCTCCTCGTCGGAGTAGCCGTCGAGGTGCACCAGCTCCATGCGGTCGAGCAGGGGCTGGGGGATGGTCTCGATCACGTTGGCGGTGGCGAGGAAGACCACGTCGGACAGGTCGAGATCGACCTCCAGGTAGTGGTCACGGAAGGTGTGGTTCTGGGCGGGGTCGAGCACCTCCAGCAGCGCCGACGACGGATCGCCGCGCCAGTCGCTGCCCACCTTGTCGATCTCGTCGAGCAGCAGCACGGGGTTCATGGCCCCGGCCTCGGTCAGGGCCCGCACGAAACGGCCGGCCCGGGCGCCGACGTAGGTGCGCCGGTGGCCACGGATCTCGGACTCGTCGCGCACCCCGCCGAGCGCCACCCGGGCGAAGGGGCGACCCATGGCCCGGGCCACCGACTGGCCGAGGGAGGTCTTGCCCACGCCAGGAGGCCCGACGAGGGCCAGGATGGCGCCCGACCCGCGGCCGGCGACCGTCGCGTCGGTGCCCCGGTCGGCCCGTAGCTTGCGCACCGCCAGCAGCTCGACGATGCGCTCCTTGACGTCGTCCAGTCCGGCGTGGTCGGCGTCGAGGACGGCCCGTGCCTCGGTGAGGTCGAGCGGCTCGTCGGCGCGGGTGGCCCACGGCACGTCCAGCACCGTGTCGAGCCAGGCCAGGATCCACCCGTGCTCGGGGCTCTGGGGCCCCGTCCGCTCCAGCTTCTCGAGCTCGCGCTCGACTGCCTCGCGGACCGACGCGGGGGCGCCCGACTCCTCCAGGCGCTGCCGGTAGCCGGCGATCACGTCGTCGTCGCCCTCTCCGAGCTCGGCCTTGATGGCCTCCAGCTGGCGGCGCAGCACGGTCTCCCGCTGGGCCTGGCTCAGCTCCTCGGCGACGCCCCGGTCGACCTCCGAGCGCACGGTGACGTCGGCCAGCACCTCCCTGGCCCAGGCCAGCACCTTCTCCAGGCGCACTTCGACGTCGACGGCCTCCAGCACCTCGACCTTCTGCTCGAGCGAGAGCTCGGGCAGGTACAGAGCGGTGTCGGCCACCGCCCCCGGCTCATGGATGCCGCGCAGGCCCTCGACCATGCGCCCGGCGCCCCGCTCCACCAGGATGCGCTCGATCACGGTCCGGTACTCCTCCGCCAGCTGGCGCGCTCGCTCGGTCGGCTCGCGGTCGGCCACCGCCTCGGTGGCCACCCACAGGCCGTCGCCGTGGCCGCCGACGCCGGCGCCGATCACCGCCCGTTCGAGGCCGCGGACCACGGCGGCGTGCAGGCCGCCGGGCATGGGGCCCACGTTCTCGACCTTGGCGACGGTGCCGACGCGGGTGTAGCTGCCGTGGAGGCGGGGCACCAGCAGGAGCCGGCCGTCGCCCGACGTCGCCGCCTCGACGGCGGTCCGGGCCTCGGGGGTCTCCAGGACCACGTTGACGACCATCCCGGGGCCGACCACGCCGGCGGTCAGGGGGAGGACGGGAAGGGTGAGGGTCTCTGTCTCGGGCACGTCGGTTCCAACCGGGCCGAGGTACCCCCTATTCCGCCCCGGGGTGAGGCGCCCTACAGGCGGTCGACGATGGCGGAGGCGAACTCCGAGGTCTTTACCTCGGTCGCCCCCTCCCTGAGGCGGGCGAAGTCGTAGGTGACGATGCCGTCGGCGATGGTGGCTTCGAGCGCCCGCACGATGTCGCCGGCGGCGTCGTCCCAACCCAGGTGCTCGAACAGCAGGACGCCCGAGAGGAGCAGCGACCCCGGGTTGACCTTGTCCTGGCCGGCGTACTTGGGGGCGGTGCCGTGGGTGGCCTCGAAGATGCCGTGGCCGGTGACCTCGTTGATGTTGGCCCCGGGGGCGATCCCGATGCCGCCCACCTGGGCGGCCAGGGCGTCGGAGATGTAGTCGCCGTTGAGGTTGGTGGTGGCGATCACGTCGTACTCCTCGGGCCGGGTGAGGATCTGCTGGAGGAAGGCGTCGGCGATCACGTCCTTGACCAGCACCCGCTCGCCCGGGTCGCCGCCGCAGTCGTCCCAGCCCACGGCCTGGCCCTCGAACTCCTCGCGCACCAGGTCGTAGCCCCAGGTCTTGAAGGCGCCCTCGGTGTATTTCATGATGTTGCCCTTGTGCACCAGGGTCACCGACCGCCGACCCCGGCGCACGGCGTACTCGATGGCCGCCCGCTGCAGCCGCTTGGAGCCGGTGACCGAGACCGGCTTGAGGCCGAGCCCCGAGTCGGCACGGAGGTCCCAGCCCAGCTCGTCGTGCAGGTACTCGATGAGCTTCTTGGCCTCGGGGCTGCCCTCGGCCAGCTCGAAGCCGGCGTAGACGTCCTCGGTGTTCTCCCGGAACACCACCATGTCGACCCGTTCTGGGTGCCTCACCGGGGACGGCACCCCTTGGAACCAGCGCACCGGGCGCAGGCAGACGTAGAGGTCGAGCATCTGGCGCAGCGCCACGTTGAGGCTGCGGATGCCGCCGCCCACCGGGGTGGTCAGGGGGCCCTTGATGCCGACCCGGTAGCGGCGGAAGGCCTCGACCGTCTCGGCCGGGAGCCACTCACCGGTCTGCTCGTGGGCCTTGCCGCCGGCCAGCACCTCACGCCAGGCCACCGAGCGGCCGTGGCGGGCGGCGGCGGCGTCGAGGACCGCCCGGGCCGCCGGCCAGATGTCGACCCCGATGCCGTCGCCCTCGATGAAGGGCACGATGGGCTGGTCGGGGACCTGGAGCGCGCCATCGCGGATCTCGATGCGCTCGCCGGCCAGGCGCCCGATCGGCTCCTCGGCGCCGGTGAACGGCACGAACGCGTCGTTGACCGTGACCTGGGACACCTGGACGGGATCCGGGCCGTCGTTGCGCAGCGACAGGGCGATGACCCCGGGCTCGAGCACCGTGCGCTGCACCGCGAGCTCCTCGACCGGCGGGCCGCGCCGCTCGCCGAGCCCGGGCCCGTCGAGCGCGACGAAGGCGCCGACCGCGGCGATGAGCACCACCAGGGGTGCGAGCCCGAGCAGCCAGCCGGGCAGCCGCCGCTGGGCACCGTCGCGCTCGCGGCGCTCGAGATCGCCGGTGGCGCCGTAGGACTCCATCAGTCGACGACCTCGAAGAAGCCCATCCACCCCAGCTCGGTGAACT
>JAHWKL010000184.1 GCA_019347915.1 Actinomycetota bacterium | reverse complement strand
CCTGCGTCGGGTGCCGGCGGCACCGGAGTCCCGGTCCCGCCGCGCCGCGGTCCTCGGCCTCCTCCTGGTGCCCAACGCGGTGGTGGTCCACTACTCGGTGGACTGGTGGAACACCCTCCACCAAGACGCCACCGTGTCCACCCTCGACCCCAAGATCGACGACCTCATGCTGTTCACGCTGTTCCTGATGTTCTGGGCCATCCTCGTCATCATCGGTTCCTTCTTCCGGGGCCCTGGCTTCAACTTCACCTTCCCCTGGGTCGACGGTGTCTTCTTCGACTTGTAGGGCTCAACGCCCGGCGGCGCCCGACTTGGTCGTGGCCGGCTCCGACGGCGAGACTGGGCGGTAGTCATGGAAGGCACGACTGTTCTCACCATCGCCGTGCCGGTGCTCGTGGCGCTGGCCGCCCTGGTGCTGTTCACCACCGCCCGCCGCCGCGATGCCGACCGGGCCCTGGGCAGGGACCACGGCGCCGGCGAGGAGAGCCAGGCGCCGGCGCGTCGAGGTCGAGAGGTCGAGCGTCAGGCGGTGCTGGCCCGCACGTCGGCCGGCACCGAGCTGGCTCCGGCCGAGAGCGCGCCGCCGGCGCCCTACGTCCCGCCCGACGAGGAGTCCATCGGCGTCACCCGGCGCCAGTTCTTCAACCGCGGCCTGGTGGGGATGATGGTCTTCGGGCTGTCCGGGTTCGGAGCGGCCTGCATCGCCTTCCTCTGGCCCAAGCTCTCCGGCGGCTTCGGCTCCACCATCAGGGTGGGCAGCATCGAGGACATCGTCAGCACCATCCGCGACACCCGGGAGCCCTTCTACGTGCCCGAGGGCCGGTTCTACATCAACCCCTTCCCCCAGGACGCGGTGCCCGCCGCCAAGGACGTCTACCCGACGAGTGTGATCCCCGGGATGGAGGCCGGGGTGGTGGCGTTGTACCAGAAGTGCCCCCACCTGGGCTGCCGGGTGCCCTGGTGCGCCACGTCCCAGTGGTTCGAGTGCCCCTGCCACGGGTCGCAGTACAACCGGGTGGGCGAGAAGAAGGGCGGGCCCGCTCCCCGGGGCATGGACCAGTTCGCCGTGAGCGTCGACGGGGGAAAGATCTCCGTCGACACCAGCGCGGTCGTCGACGGCCCGCCCATCGGCACCAACACCACCGGTCAAGAGGCCGAAGGGCCGCACTGCGTCGGTGAGTCCGGGGACCACTGAGTGCCCGTCGCCGCCTCCATCCAACAGGCCGTCGGCATCGTCATCGGCCTGGCCGTCGTCGTCGGCTGGGCCCTGTACCTGCTGGCCAACGTCCGCCGGGCCAAGCCCGAGGTCGGCTCCGAAGTCGAGCTGGCGGCCAACCGCAAGTCGTACCTGAACGACGAGCAGCTCGAGGGCCCCAGGCTGGAGCGGTTCCTGGGATGGGGCCTGGTGGGCCTGACCGTCTGCGCCGTGGGCTTGCCGCTCTACTGGCTGGCCGAGCCCGGGCGCCAGGACGGCGCGGTGGCCGACTTCGAGGAGCGGCTGGGGGGCGAGTACGCCATCCACGGCCAACCCATCGGCGGGGGTGCGCTGTTCGCCACAACTGAAGACGGCGGCTTCAACTGCGCCGGCTGCCACGGCGGCCTCGCCGGCATCGGTGGCGAGGTCCAGTACACCCTGACCGACCCCGAGACCGGCCGCCTCCGCCAGGTGAACTGGATGGCGCCGTCGCTGAACGACGTGACGCTGCGCATGACCGACGAGCAGATCTACCAGGTGCTCGTCTACGGTCGGCCGTTCTCGCCCATGCCGGCCTGGGGGCTCGAGGGCGGTGGGCCGCTCAACGAGCAGCAGATCGACAACCTGATCCTCTACCTGCACCGGATCGCCGTCACCCCCGAGGACGCCCAGGAGCAGCGCACCGAGGAGGCCGAGGCCGAGCTCGACCGGCTGGAGGCGGAGAAGGAGCCCCCGGAGGTCGGCGGTGAGGAGCCCAGCATGGGCATGGCCCTGTTCAACCTCAACTGCGCCCGCTGCCACACCCTGGGCTGGTCCTACGACGAGCCCCAGGTGGCCGGCGGCGGCGCCTTCGGCCCCAGCCTCTACAACTCCGTCAACCAGTTCCCGGCGGTGGAGGACCACGTCGAGTTCGTGGCCGACGGGGTGGAGGAGGGCGAGGCCTACGGTCTCAACGGCCAGGCCACCGGGCGCATGCCCTACTTCGGCCAGGTGCTCAGCCCGGAGCAGATCCAGGCGATCGTCGACTACGAGCGCAGCTTGGCCGAGCGGGTCAACCGGGAGGCGGCGGGCGGAGACGCTCAGGGAACGCCGCCCCCCAACGTGACCACGACCACGGCGCCGTCGGCAGGAGCGTGAGCGTGCTCGCCGAAGCAGCCAGCCTGGCCCTGACGGTGACGTGGGATCCCACCATCCGGGGGATCCTGGTGGTGCTGGTGTCGTTCCTCGTCCTCTGCGGCTCGGTGTACCTGGTGCTGTGGACCAACCTCGGCTCCCGTCTCGGCTTCCTGGTGGCCGCCGCCGGCTTCTGGGGCTGGATGGCCATCATGGGAGCGTCGTGGTGGGTCTACGGCATCGGCCTGCAGGGGCCGGCGCCGGCGTGGGTGGTCGAGGAGGTGGTGACCAGCTCCCGGCCAGACGACACCTCGGGGGCCGCCCTGCCCGAAGCCCGGGACCTGTCCGACTGGGAGAGGCTGGAGGAGGGCGACACCAGGCGGGGCGAGGCCCAGGCCTCAGCCGACGAGGCCCTCACCGGCGAGGACAGCCCCCTCGCCACCTTCGAGGAGCCCAGCGACTACGTCACCATCGACGCCTTCGCCATGGGTGGCAAGGACCCGGACAGCCTGCTCTCCAGGCTGCCCCTGTCGCACCCGCCCCAGTACGCCGTCGTGCAGGTGCAGGAGGCGGTGGAGGTGGTGACCCTCGAGGAGGGTGAGACGTGCCCGCCCGACGCCACCTGCATCCAGTTCGGGGAGACGCCCCCGTCCTCCGAGCCCGATCCCGACGCCCCGGTGGTGTCGGTGGTCATGGTCCGCGACCTGGGGTCGCTGCGACTGCCCCCGGCGTTGATCACCCTGGCGTCGCTGGTGGTCTTCGGCGTCATCTGCAACGTCCTGCACCGTCGCGACAAGCTGGCGACCGCCCATCGCCAGGAGGCCCGGGCCAGCAGCTGATGGCCGCCTGCGGTCTGGCGACCGCGGGCTCGGACCGGGCTCGGGCAAGGCGCTAGCCTGGCCTCCTCGTGGACCAGTACCTGCCCATCGTCGTGATGTTCGTGCTGGCGGTGGGCTTCGTCGTCCTCAGCATCGCCACGTCGAAGCTGTTGGCGCCGTCGCACTCCACGCCCGCCAAGGTGGCGCCCTACGAGTGCGGGATCGTCCCCACCTCCGAGCCGGCCCGGCGCTACTCGGTGCGCTTCTACCTGGTGGCCATGATCTTCATCGTGTTCGACATCGAGATCATCTTCTTGTTCCCCTGGGCGGTGGTGCACCGGGAGCTGGGGGCGTTCGGCCTGTGGGCGATCGTCGCCTTCATCGTCCCGTTCTTCCTGTCCTTCCTGTGGGAGGTGGCCGAAGGGGGGCTCGAGTGGGGCCCGGTGTCGCGCACCCGGCCACTGACCGACGAGCACCGCACCACCACCTCAACCGTTCGCCTGGTCGGTCTGGAGGGACGTGAGCCGTCTGAGCCCGCAGGAGCTCAGCGGCGGGCCCAGGAGAAGGAGGAGGTGGTCACCTGATGCGCATCGGCCACGGTCTGGAAGGCCTGCAGCACAACTTCCTGACCGGCAACCTGGAATCGGCGGTCAAGTGGGCCCGGCGCAACAGCATGTGGCCGGCCACGTTCGGCCTGGCGTGCTGCGCCCTGGAGATGATGGCCACCGGGGCCGC
>JAHWKL010000183.1 GCA_019347915.1 Actinomycetota bacterium | reverse complement strand
GGCATGGTACCCAGCCTGGGAGCGGTGATCCCGCCCTGTGGGCAGCCCTGTCGCTGCTCAGCCGGCGCCGGGCACGGGAAGGTCGAGCAGGCTGCGAGCCAGACCGTCGAGGATGTCGGCCTCCGAGACCAGGCATCCGGCCAGGTCGAAGTAGCGGAGCACCGCCACCAGCACGCAACAGCCCCCGACGATCACGTCGGCTCGGGCCTCCTCCAGCCCCGGGTTGTGGACCCGGTCACGGCGCGCCTCGGTGGCGAGCGTGCGGAACACGTCCTCCGCCGCCGGCCGGGAGAGGTGGAAGTGATGGATGCGGTCGGGGTCGTAGGACGCCAAGCCCTGCTCGACGGCGGCCACGGTGGTGACGGTCCCGGCCAGGCCGACCATGAGGGCCGCGTCCCGGGTGGCGGGAACCTCCCGCACCACGTCGTCGAGATGGGCCTCGGCCACCGACAGGGCGGCGCTGAGCTCCTCGGGGGCCGGCGGGTCGCCGTGCAGGTACTGCTCGGTGAGCCGGACGCAGCCCAGGTCGACAGAGACCACTCCTTCGGGCTCACCGGTCTGGCCGACGGCGAACTCCGTCGACCCGCCGCCGATGTCGACCACGAGGAACGGGCCGTCGGCCGGGTCGAGCTCGGCGGTGGCCCCCAGGAACGACAAGCGAGCCTCCTCGCCGGCGGGCAAGAGCTCGGGGCGGGCGCCGAGGGCGGCTTCGGCGGCGTCGAAGAGCTCGTCGCGGTTGGCGGCGTCGCGGGCGGCCGACGTGGCGGTGACCCGCACCCGCTCCACCCCGTGGCCCTCGAGCACCTGACGGTAGCGGCGCAGGGTCTCCACGGTGCGCTCCACCGCCACTGGCGCCAGGCGGCGGCTGGCGTCGACGCCGACGCCCAGACGAGTGATGGTGGCCAGCCGCTCGACGGTCTCCAGCCGCCCGTCGCCAGCGGGACGGGCGACGAGCAGGCGGGTGGAGTTGGTCCCGCAGTCGACGGCGGCGACGAGTGTCATCGGTGCTCGGCCACCCAGCGCCCCACCGGATCGTCCCCGCCGGCCAGGTACCAGGCGTAGTGGGCGTGGAGGCACTTGACCCCCCGGCGCGTCCCCCCAACCCCGGCCGAGGGGCGGGGGCCGAGGTGGCCGGCGGGGAGGGCGGCATCGCGCTCGGCGGCGTACCGGCGGTGGGCGGCGACGAGTGCCTGGGGATCGACGGCCTCCTCGGCGGCCCGCACGCCGCCGGCGGACTCGAGTCGGCTCACCGCCTCCCGCTCGGCCCGCCCCACCAACCAGTACAGCGTCGGCATGGGCGTGCCGTCGTAGAGCAAGGGGGCGTTGCGGATCACCACCGGGCCACCGTCGGGATCTCGCACCACCACCTCGAACGCACCCTGCGGCATCCGCCCGAGGAGGGCGGCCACGGCGGCGGCGTCGACGTCGACCGGCATCGCCGGGGACGCCTCAGGTCTGGAGGACCGAGTTGGTCTCGCCGTACTCGTTCATGTCGTGAGCGCTGGCTTCGGGCTCGTTGAACCAGGTGCCGCCGTCGCTGAGGTACTTGAAGGCATAGCGCTGCCCCGGCTCGAGCTCGACGGTGGTGCTGCGGGTGCCGTTCTTTCGCTTTTTCAGCGGGTGGGCCAGCGGGTCCCAGTCGTTGAAGTCGCCGAGCACCGACACGGGCTCGGGCGTCTCCGAGAGGGGCAGGACGAAGCTGGCCTTGATCGTGCCGTTGCCTCGTGATGCGGTGAGCTTGATCATGAGTGTCGCTCCTTCAGGTCGCCGTAGTAGCCAGGTTAGGTGCCCGCAGCCCCTTCCCGGTCACGGGGACGGTCTGGCACGGTTGGCACCGACCTGCACCCGTGTAGCTTTGCGGGCGGCCGAGCGCGGCTCGCGTGGCCGACCGCCGGACCAGGAGCCTTGCCGTGAGCGACGACACCACCACCGAACCGCGCCGCCCGGCGCCGCCTGCAGCCGGTGCCGACCAGGCGACCGAGGCGGACGGTTCCTCCGGCGCGAAGCGGGGAATGCCCACCAAGGAGGAACGGAGCGAGTCCGACGAAGAGCTCCAGGGAGCGTTCCGCAGGACCGTCGACGAGGCCCGGCGCCGGCTCAACCGCAGTTGGCCCTCGCTCTTCGCCACCGGGACCGTCGGCGGCATCGACGTGGGGCTCGGGGTCATGGCCCTGCTGCTGGTCAAGGAGGCGACCGGCCAGCCGTTGCTGGCTGCGCTGGCGTTCTCCATCGGGTTCATCGCCATCACGCTCGGCCGCAGCGAGCTGTTCACCGAGAACTTCCTCGTGCCGGTCGCCGCCGTGGTGACCGGCAAGTCGAGCGTGGGCGCCATGCTGCGGCTCTGGGGCGGCACGGCGGTGACCAACCTGGTCGGTGGTTGGGTCTTCATGGCCCTGGTCATGCTCGGCCTCCCGGAGCTGCGCCAGACCGCAGTGGAGCTGGGCAGCCATTACCCCGAGCTGGGCATCGGCTCCACCGCGTTCGCCTCCGCCGTCATCGGCGGCGCCGCCATCACCCTGATGACGTGGATGCAGCGAGGGACCGACTCGGTGCCGGGCAAGGTGGTGGCGGCGGTGGCCATCGCCTTCCTCCTTGCCGGTGGCCGGCTCAACCACGCCATCGTCGTGTCGCTGGAGATGTTCGCCGCCCTCCAGGCCGGCGCCCCCTTCGGCTACGCCGACTGGTTGGGGATGGCGTCGTGGGCGGCCCTGGGCAACCTGATCGGCGGCATGGCCCTGGTCACGGTCCTACGGCTGGTGCAGATCGGCCGTACGGCGGTGGAGGCGGAGCGACGGCGGCCACACGACCAGCCGCGTGCGGAGGGAGAGGCCTCGCCCGACGCCTCCTAGGCGCCCAGCTCCTACCCCAGGACCGTCGTGGCCTCGATCGGCACCTCGACGGACCGGGCCTCCTCGTTCGCCGAGACGACCAACGTGGCCGACGAACGGCCGGGGGTCGAGGGCGGGTCGAAGGTGACCACGACCTCGCAGCTCTGGCCGGCCGGAAGCGATTCCCTGCTGGTGCAGTCGTCTCCATCGGCCTCGAACTGATCCTTGTCGGGGCCGGTGATCCTCGGCTCGTCGACCTGCAACGGCCCGGTGCCGTCGTTGGTCACCCTGACGGTCTCTTCCCGGGCGGTCGGCACCGGCTGGAACTCGATGGCGCTGGGCTCGACCTCCAGGCGAATGGGAGCGTCGCCGCCGGCCGGGTCGGCGCCGTCGCCGCCACCCTCGCCGATCCAGCCCTGGCTCACCGCCAGCGAGATCAGGGCCACGACGGCGGTCGCCAGCCCGGCGATACCGGTGAGCACGCCGGGCAGGCTCGACCAGAACGATCCTTTCTCAGCCATGCCGTCCAACCTAGGGCCCGTGGCCGGCGCTCAGCAGGGCGTCCACACAGAGGTCGAGATCGAGCCGTTCGCCGGCCCAGGTGGGCATGGCGGTGAGGTGGTCGATGTCGAGGCCCAGCCGGCGGTTGTGGTCGACAACCGCCCGGGGCTCCGTTGCCGGAAGCCCGGGATGATCGGGGATCACGGTGCCATCGGGACGGCGGAAGCGCACGGGATCGTGCGGGTCTGCGGTGGCTTCGGCGGTGTAGCCACCCTCGTGCACGGCCCGGTGATGCCGCCGGCACAACAGCGCCAGGTTGGCCAGGCTGGTCTCGCCGCCGGCGGCCCAGTGGCGGATGTGGTGGCCGTCGACGAAGCGGCGGTTGGTGCACCCGGGGAAGCGGCACCCCCCGTCGCGTACGTGCAGCGCCCGGCGGATGGCAGGCGGGATGGAGCGGGTCTTGCGCCCCACGTCGAGGGGTGTGCCGCACTCGTCCTTCACGACGGCGACCACGGCGGCGCCGCAGCCCAGGCGGC
>JAHWKL010000182.1 GCA_019347915.1 Actinomycetota bacterium | reverse complement strand
CGCCGGTGTCGATGCGCCGGGGCCCGGGGATCCGCTCGCCGGAGCCACCGCCGCGCCTGCGGTCGGGCCTGTCTCCCGTCGTGGTCCGGTCGGCGCGGTTGGTGGTGATGCCGCCGGTGCCCGTCGGGCCGTTCCGGTCGGTCGGTTTGCTGGTGAGGTCGCCGGTGCCGGTCCGGTCGGCGCGGTTGGTGGTGATGTCGCCGGCGCCCGTCGAGTCGTTCGGGCCGTCCGGGTTGGTGGTGATGTCGCCGGCGCCCGTCGAGTCGTTCGGGCCGTCCGGGTTGGTGGTGATGTCGCCGGCGCCCGTCGAGTCGTTCGGGCCGTCCGGGTTGGTGGTGGTGTCGCCGGTGCCCGTCAGGTCTTTCGGGCCGCTGCTGGGGCTCTGGGCGTGGGCGGAGCTGATCCCGACCAACTGGAAGGCCGGGGCGACCCAGACGAGGCCACCGACGATGGCTCCCCGCTTGAGGGCGTCCCGACGTGACGTCCAGTCTGGTTGCCGTGCTCCCCTATTGCTCTCGGTGTCCATCGACGACCCCTTCATCCCGATTGCACCCTTAGACGGAAAATACGGCAAGGAGGACAGGGGGTCGAGCGCTGTGGCTGAAGAGTGCCTGAATTGCTTGGGAGCGCTCCTATGAAGGGACTATGCGGACTCCGGGATGACGCCTCCCGCGTAGCGCTCCTCGTGGTTTGCCGTCGCTACTACTGAGCCAGGTGGTGACCATTCTCAACTTCCACCGCAACCGTACGGTGGCGCCCTGGTCGCTCCTGGATGCCGGCACAAGACTGAACGCTGAACCCGGTCAGGCGGCCCGACTCGTCTCCGGAGGCAGGGCGGGGCGGATCGGCGACGGGTGACCCTCGCGGCTGAACAGTGCGTCCAGGGCCAGGCCCAGGTCGAGTTGCTCGCCGTACCAGCCCGGGATGGCCGTGGCCGGCCCGATGTCGAGCCCGAGCCCCTGGTCGTGGTGCGTGATGGCCCGGTGGGTGGTGGCCGGCAGCGCCGGCGAGGACGACGGCAGCGCCGTGCCGTCGGGCCGGCGGAAGACCCAGGGTTCGGCGGGGTCGCCCGTGGCCTCGACGGCGTACCCGCCCTCGTGCAGAGCCCGGTGGTGGGCTCGGCACAGGCTCACGAGGTTGGGCAGCGAGGTGTCTCCGCCCCGGGACCAGTGGCGGATGTGGTGGCCGTCGACGAATCGCCGACTGGTGCACCCGGGGACGCGACAGCCCCCGTCCCGGGAGGCCAAGGCCCGGCGCAGCGCCGGCGGGATGGCCCGGGTCTTGCGCCCCACGTCGAGCGGGTTGCCGTGGCCGTCGTCGACGATCGCCACCACCGACGCGTCACAGCTCAATCGCCGGGCGACCTCGGCGGCGATGGCCGGACCGTCGTCGAGCTCGCAGCGCCCCTCGCCGCCGGCGGCCAGCACCTCGGCGTCGACGTGCACCGTCACCAGGTGACGGTCGCCGCCGTGGCGGTCGCCCTGGTCGGAGGCCAGGAATGACTCGGCCACGGCCACCAGGGCGTCGGCGTTGCATTGCGCGTGGGTGCGCCGCTCCTCGGACGTTTCCGCGGAAACGTCGTCGACGGCTTCTCCGGCCCGTTCCAATGCCTTGCGCACCAGCGCACCCTGTTCGGGCGTGAGCCGAGCCTGGAGCACGAAGGTCCCGTCGTCGTCGTGGTGCCAGCGCAGGGAGCGGTCCTCGTGGATCCGGTTGGCCTCGTCCATCTCGTCGACCCGCTGCGCCTTGCGGTACGCCCGCACGATGCGCTCCAGGTGGGCAGCCGTTCCCTGCCTGGCCATCTCCAGCAGCGCCCCCTCGGTCTCGGGCGTGGCCACCCGGGTGAGCGCCCGCACCTTGGAGTAGCTGAGCTGGCCGGCGGCGAAGGAAGCGGTGATCTCTGGGAGCTCCCCCAGGGCCCGGGCGACCCTGACCCGTTCCCGAGCGGCACCGAGGTCGATGCCGCACTTCCAGTTCAGCCAGTGGGCGCAGCTGCGGCACTCCCAGGTGCCCCACCCCTCCCGCCGGTCGAACTCCGCCACCAGGAGCAGCCACCGGCATGTGGCGGCGTTGATGTGAGCGGCCAACTCGGTGATCTCCGACTCCAACCGCTCGAGCGGAATGTCCGCCACCGAGAGAGCCGGGTCCTCATTTCCCACTATGGCGGCCTGCGAGCTGCTCACTTGTCTTCCTCTCATTGTCGGAATTGAGTTTCCTCTCATTCTAACTTTGAGCTGGGACAGCCAAGCGTCCATGTGGGCCAAGTGGGTGCGCTGGGGGAGCCTGGTGGGACAAATCTGACCATGGGTGCGGTGCGGCCATCGCCTTGGACAGCGGCCGCCGCACGGGACTACTGATCGGGGAGTGAGAGCTCCCACCGCCAGATCGGACCGTCGTCGGGATCGAGCACCTCTCCCACGTTGGCGAACCCGGAGCGAGCCAGCACCGAGGTGGACGGTGATGCTTCGGCCAGCGTGTGGGCGACCACCGTTCGCAGACGAGCGGCACGAGCCCGAGCGAGCAGCTCGTGCACGACCGCCGTCGCGATTCCGCGGCCTCGACGCGACGGTGCGACGGCGTAGCCCAACTCCGCCGCGCCATCGACCGGCTCACCCTTCCAGCCTGCGTTGCCCACCAGCGCCCCGTCCTCGTCGAAGACGAGATGGAGTCCCCACTCGTCTGGCGTACTGGCGTGCCGTACCTCGGCGAGCAAAGCCATCACTTCCGGATAGCCCTCCCAGCCGGGCTCCACCGCGATGCCGAACCTCTCGGCGAACACGTCGTCGCCGAGGGCCAACGCCTCTGCCCAAGCTTGCGTCACCGGCTCCACACGAACCATCCCCCGAGATTGTCATGCACTGCCTGGATGAGACCGAGTTCGGGACAAGGGACGAGCGTCGTGGCCCAGCCCACAACTCGACTCGCAGCGGAGCAGGTACGTCGCACAAAGAGCCGGGTCCGGAGCTGCTCGACATGGAGCACCTACGACCGCCCGGTACCACCCCTCGACGCATCGTCCTCGCGGACGCCGCCCTGGCCCCTCGCGATTCGCCGATAGCGATGACCCGGCGACCGAGTGACCGCGTGGTTCGGCGCGGGTGATCGGTGCGCCCTGTGCTGTCAGCCGAGGCCAAGGACCGTAGAGAGCGCTTCGTCGACGCTCCACAGCTCCTCGGGACTCAGGTGGCCAGAAAGATCTCCGAGTCGTGACGCGTCCACGGCGCCGAGTTGTTCCACGAGCACCCGACTCGTCTGATCGTCGAGGTCGATCTCGGGTCGAAATGACGCAGCGCGGGCACTCGTGGATGTCGGGGCGACGATCATGACCGAGCGGGGAAGAAACTCGTTGGCTTGAACGACGACGCCGTAGCGATCACCGTGTTCTTCGTGTCCAGCGCCCTTGGGCAGCTTGAAGCGATACACGTCACCCCGGAGCACGGAGTGACTCCATCAGGCCAGCGACCGCGAGCATCTCCTCCTGGTCGTCTTCGTCAGCTTCGAGCGCGGCGACTTCCGCGGCAAGCGCAGACCGTTCGCGCAGTCGACGAGCGGAGGCGATCAACGAGCTCCGGATGGCGTCGGACCGGGACATCCCGGCCGCCTCCAGGGCGCGGAGCGCCTGTTCAGCTTCGTCGTCAAGCCGTACCGAGATCGCCTGGGCCATACGGCAGAGCGTATCACGATATGTAGTACACTCGCAGCCTACAAAGGCGACCCAACCCCACCCCGACGTGCCTGACGGGTTCGAGGACTGGGTCAGGTTCGATCTCGACGCTGAGCACTCTCAGCCCACCAGTCGTGCTCTTCGCCGCGGTCGCGCATGCATTCGAGCGCCCTCGCTGCCTGCAGCCACTGGCTGCCACTCG
>JAHWKL010000181.1 GCA_019347915.1 Actinomycetota bacterium | reverse complement strand
CGGAGCGGGCCTACGCCACCGCTGCCACCATCGCCCGGGAACACGCCATCGCCGCCTCGGTGGAGGCGCAGGCCACCCGCGGGGACGCCCCGGCGGTTGCGCCTGAGGCCGCTGCCGCGGCTCTGGCCGCCACCGAGGCCCGTCTGGGCCGGCAGTTGACCGCCGGCCAGCGCAACGCCCTGGAGCAGATCCTGACCTCGGGCCGGGGCGTGGAGCTGGTGGTGGGCGTGGCAGGTGCGGGCAAGACCACCGCCCTGGCCGCCGCCCGGGAGGCCTTCGAGGCGGCCGGCTACCAGGTGGTGGGCACCTCCACCTCGGGCCAGGCGGCGCGCACCCTGGGACGGGAGGCCGGCATCGCCCCGTCCCGCACCCTGGCCTCGCTCAACTGGCGCATCGCCCATGACAGCCTTCGTCTCAGCGAGCGCCATGTGGCCGTACTCGACGAGGCAGCCATGGCCGACGACGCCGCCCTGGTGGCGTTCCTGCAGGCGGCGGGGCGGGCCCGGGCCAAGGTGGTGGCGGTGGGTGATCCCCGCCAACTCGGAGCGGTGGGCCCCGGCGGAGGCTTCGAGGCCCTGGTGGCCCGCTTCGGTGACGCCGTGCACGTGCTGGATGAGAACGTGCGCCAGTGCGACCCGGACGAGCGGCTGGCGCTCGACGCCCTGCGCTCAGGGCCGGTGGAGGCGGCCGTGTCCTGGTATGCGGACAGGGGGCGCATCGCCGTGTCCCCGGATCGAGACGCCGCCCTCGACGCCGTGGTCGAAGGGTGGGCCGCCGATGTGGCCGACGGTCGCCAGGCGGCCATGTACGCCTGGCGCCGGGCCAACGTGGCCGAGCTGAACCGCAGGGGACGAGCGGCGTGGCAGGCGCTGGGGCGGCTGTCGGGCCCGGAGCTGGTGGTGGGCGACGCCGTCTACCAAGCCGGCGACCGCATCGTTGCCCTGGCGCCGGGAGCGCACGGCGAGGTGGTCACCTCCGAGTGCGGGACGGTGCGGGCGGTCGACGTCGCTCGCCGGGAGCTGGTGGCCACCATGGACGACGACGGGCGCACCCAGCGCCTGGCCGGCGTCGACCTCGACGCCGCCCACCTGGCCCATGGCTACGCGCTGACCGTCCACCGCGCCCAGGGCGCCACCGTGGAGCGGGCGCACACTCTCGAAGACGGCGGCGGTCGGGAGCTGGCCTACGTGAAGATGAGCCGGGCCAAAGAGCGCTCCACGGTCTACGCCGTGGCCGACTCGCTCGACCAGGCGGTGGAGGACCTGCGGTGGTCCTGGGCCCAGTCCCGGCGCATCGCCTGGGCCATCGACTCCGGCACGCCAATTCTTCACGGGGATGCCCCGGCCCCTTCGCCCGGGCGCACGCCAGACCTTGCGGCCAGCGTGCGCCACGCCCGCCTGGTGGCGGAGCGAGAGGCGCTGGCGGCGGCCATCCCCGCCGTCACCGCTCCGGTCGCCGGGGTGGGTCGGCGTTCGGTCGGGCTGACCCGCGCCCAGCTGCTCGCCTGGGCATCGGGGTCGCAATGAAGCATCCGCACCCGCCACTGGCCGACATCCTCGCCGAGGCGGTCGCCGGCAGTGGCTCTCATGGTGCCTCCCGAGGACAGGGCCACCTCCTACGATGGCCGTCCCACGTCCGTCCCGCAAGGGGCTGGCGGCCGGGACCGACCGACGTCGAGAGGCTGCATGACCGTCTCGCGCGTCGTCGTGCTCCGTGGCCTGGGCCTGGGCGACCTGCTCACCGCCGTGCCGGCGTTGCGGGCGCTGGCTCGCGCCTACCCGGGCCATCACCGGGTGCTCGCCGCCAACGCCGCGCTCTCGTCGCTCGTCGAGCTGACCGGAGCGGTCCACGACGTGGTCGACACCGGGGAGCTGGCGCCGCTGGCGCCCGAGCTGCACGGAGCCGACGTGGCGGTGAACCTCCACGGCCGGGGGCCGCAGAGCACGGCGCTGCTCGAGCAGGCGCGGCCCCGGCGCATCATCGCCTTCGGCGCACCCGGATGCCCGCAGTGGCGGCCCGGCGAGCACGAGCGTCACCGTTGGTGCCGGCTGCTCAGCGACGCCGGCGTCCCCGCCGATCCCGACGACTTCCGCCTCGCCCCGCCCGCCCGGGAGGCAGCTCCCGTTGCCCGTGGCGCCACCGTGGTCCACCCGGGCGCTTCCACCGGCGCTCGCCGCTGGCCGGCGGAGCGCTGGGCCGCCGTCGCCGCCGCCGAGGCCGGCTCGGGACGCCCGGTGGTGGTGACGGGCTCGGCGGTGGAGCGCCCGCTCGCCGCCCAGGTAGCGGCCTCGGCGGGCCTCCCCGCCGGCTCGGTGCTGGCCGGCCGTACCGACCTGCTCGACCTGCTGGCCGTGGTCGACGCCGCTGAGCGGGTGGCCTGCGGGGACACCGGCGTGGCCCACGTGGCCACGGCCCTGGCCGTCCCGTCGGTGGTGATCTTCGGTCCCACCTCGCCGGCAGAGTGGGGCCCGCCCACCTCGGGTCCTCATCAGGCGCTGTGGGCCGGTCAGAGCGGGGACGCGCTGGCCGAGGAGCCGTTCCCCGGACTGTTGGAGGTGTCGGTCGCCGACGTGCTGGCGGCACTCGCCGACCTACCGCAGCGGTGTCGCTCCTGACCTTGGGGGAACGGGGGACGACTGCGGAGGGCGGACCGACCCGCCCTCCGCACGCCCGGTGCGTCAGCTGACCTCGAAGACCGTGCGCATCCCCTTGAAGGCGTGGGGCACGCCATCGGGCTCGTCGACGAAGCAGAACATCAGGTAGGGCCCGGGCTCGAGCTCGGCGTTGATCACGGCGTCCTCGCCGGGTGCGGCATTGCTGCTCTGGCCGACCTCCTTCTCCACGAGCTCCGGAACGGTGGCGTCCTGGAAACTCCGGTCCGCCTGCTCGGCGGTGGTGCCCTCCTTGAGCTTGAGGATGGCCATGTGGTGCGGCACCTGGCCCTCGTTGGTCATGACGAAGGCCACCTTCTCGGCGGGCACGTCGCCTTCGATGGCGAACTGGAAGTCAGTGGCGGTGACGGCCACCCGGGTGGCGTCAGGGTCCGGCGTCTGCGGCGCCGCCTGCTCTTCCTCTTCTTCTTCTTCCTCGTCGCCGCCGGCACCGGGGCAGTTCTCCGCTTCCCACGTCTCGATCCTCTCGACCGCCTCGGCGAAGTCGGCGAAGTGGCGCGGGTCGGGGACGGTGCGCTGGCGGTCGGGCTCGGCCACCGGCTCGGCGACCGCCCAGCGCGGCGCCCAGAAGGCGATGTCGATGCTGAGGCCCAGCTCGCGCTCGCGGGTCATGCGCGCGAGGCGGTCGAGCCGGTCCCACGCGCCCCGGGGGTAGGCCCCGGGGTCGGTCGCATCGAAGCCGGCGGGGGGCCGGTTTCCCTCGGGCGCCGGGGCGATGACCGACCAGCCGGCGGTCACGCGCACCCAGTCCACGCCCGCTGCGCGCAGGTCGTCGAGCACGCCTGCCATCTGCGCGTCGGAGCGGTGCAGCAGCTCGGCGTCGTCCTGGACGACCGTGAGCGGGCCGGCACCGGCGGGCGGTGCGGGCTGGTCGTCGCCGCAGCCCCACCAGAGGGCCAGTGCGGCGAGGAGGACCAGGGCGCGACCCGGTCCGCGGCGCACGCTCAGAGCCGCTGGGTGGCCGTGGCCTTCTTGAGGTCGGCCACCTCGCCGGCCATCGCGTCCACCGTGGGCCTCAGTTCGTCCAGGGCCGTCGGGTCGTCGCGGGCGACCTCGAGTACGGCCCGGCACTCGCGCAGGCCCTCCTCGAGGCGGTCGAGGGTGGCGGTGATCGCGTCGGCGTCGAGCATCGCCCAAGGTTAACTACGCCGCCAGGCCCATCTCCTGGGTCAGGTGCGCCCGCGCGCGCGTGAGCAGGGACTTGG
>JAHWKL010000180.1 GCA_019347915.1 Actinomycetota bacterium | reverse complement strand
GACACCGGTGCCACGACTGCGGAGATCGCCGAGGTGCAGGGTGCGATCGGACCGTGGTTCATGGCGGTGTTGATCGGCAGCGGTCTGACCTTCGGACTTGGAGCCATCAGCTTCGTTGGCGCGATCACGGCCTCGAAGATCGCGACTGCCCGGATCACGCAGGTCGTGAGCGTGGCTCTAATCGTGATGGTTCTGTCCCGGATCGTCCCGCTATCGGTCGCGCAGTTCTACATCCACGGCTTGGCCGCAGTCGTGGCCATGTGGACGCTGGCGTACGTCATGGGGACGAACCCGGTACCGTCCGCGGGCACCCGGTAACGGCACCTCACGCGCGCTCCATAACGAACGAGCTCAGGATGGAGGAATGCGCGGGAAGCTCCGCTGGTCGGGGCGTCATCCCCACGCGCCCGAGCGCAGCACGAAGCGGCGGAGCTTGCCGGTGGGCGTGCGGGGCAGGGCGGGGACGAAGGTGACGGCCTTCGGCACCTTGTAGGGAGCGAGGCACGAACGGGCCAGGGCCCGCAGGTCGCCGGCCATGGTCTCCTGCGATCCTGCGTCGCCGGCAGCGACGACGAAGGCCCGCAGGCACGACGCCCCATCGGCGTCGCGTACGGCCGCCACCGCCACCTCGGTGACCCCGGGGTGGGTGCTCAGCACCTCCTCGATCTCCTGCGGGGCCACGTTGATGCCTCCCACCAGCTCGATGTCGTCGCTGCGCCCGTGGAGGTGGAGGAAGCCCTCGGCGTCGAGCGAGGCGCGGTCGCCGGTGCGGAGCCAGTCACCCCGGCGGACGGCGGCGGTGGCCTCGGGCCGGTTCAGGTACTCCATGAACAGCGTGGGGCCTCGCACCTCGAGCGAGCCGATGTCGCCGGTGGGCACGTCGTTGGCCTCGTCGTCGCGCACCGCCACCTCGTAGGGCGCAAGGGCGTGGCCGACGGTGCCGTCCCGCCATGAAGCCAGGGTGTTGCTGGCGAAGGTCTGCCCCACCTCGGTCGAGCCGATCCCGTCGAGGATGGGGCAGTCGAGCAGGCGACGGGCCCGCTCGGCCAGGGCCACGACGAGGGGCTCGCCGGCGGAGACGGCCACCCGGACCGACCGGAAGGCCTCCGTGCGACCGCCGGCGACGAGACGGGCGTAGAACGTCGGCACGCTGTAGAGGACCGTCACCTGGTGGTGCCGGACGAGCTCGGTGATCGTGTCGGCGTGAGGTGGCCCCGGGTGCAGCACCGCCCGGCAGCCGGCCAGGAGGGGGAAGAACAGCGAGTTGCCGAGCCCGTAGGCGAAGTAGAGCTTGGAGACCGACAGCGTCACGTCGTCGGCCCGCAGGGCGATGGCCCTGCGGGCGAAGGCCTCGAAGTAGACGGCAGCGTCGCCGTGACGGTGGAGGGCCGCCTTGGGCGCCCCGGTGGTGCCCGAGGTGTACTGGGCGTAGGCGGGGGCAGCGGCGCCCACGGGGACGCCGGGGTGCGGGCGGGCATCCGGCAGGCCGGCGACCAGGGCCGGCGCCGTCAGCACCGACCTGGGCCCGGAGAAGCGCTCGGCCAGATCCGGTTCACACACGACCAGCGCCGGCTGGGCGTCGGTCGCCATGGCCCGGTGGTCGTCCTCGGTCAGGCGGGTGTTCACCGGCACGGCCACCGCACCGAGGCGAAGCGTGCCGAGAAAGGCCCACACCAGCTCGGGGCCGTCGTCCAGGACCAGCAGGACCCGGTCGGCCCGGCGCACGCCGTGGCCGGCGAGCACGCCGGCGGCGCTGGCCGAGCCTTCGTGCACCTGGCCGTGGGTGATCACCCGCCGGTCGACGAGGTACGCCGGCTGGTCATCCCACCCGCGGTCGTGCGCCTGCTGCTGGAGGGTGGTGGCCAGGTTCACGGCTCGTCACCGGAGGCACGCTCGACGGCCACCGGAGGGCCGCCGAACAGGTCGAACTCCGACTCGAGGGGTACCAGGTGCGGCTCCAGCGCCGGCCGGGCCACGGCGTCGAGACCGGCGGCGTCCCACCCGGAGGTGGCGACCACGGTGGCGGCGGGGCGGGGCTGGGACCAGATCGACACCTCCGCCCCCCGGGCGCCGAACAGCTGGCCGCTGACGCCGGCGGCCGCGGGGGAGCACAGCCAGGCGACGAGGGGTGCGACGTCGGCTGGCGTGGCCCGCCGGGCATGGCGCAGGTACTCCCGGAGCTCGTCGGTGACCGGCGGGATGGACTCGGTCATGCGGGTGTAGGCGAAGGGTGCGACGTAGTTGACGCACACGTCACGGCCGGCCATCTCCAGGGCGAGGGCACGGGTGAGACCGAACAAGCCGGCCTTGGCGGTGGCGTAGGCGGCCTGGCCCACGCTGCCCACCAGGCCGGCGGCCCCGCCCAGGTACACGATGCGCCCGTAGCCGCCGGCGCGCAGGTCGGGAAGCATGGCCCGGGTCAGCTCCACCCCCACGGACAGGTGAGAGCCGAGCACCTCGGCCCAGTCGTCGGCCGCGGCCTTGTGGGCCATGGCGTCGCGCAGGGTGCCGGCGGCGTGCACCAGCACGGTCGGGGACCGGCCTGCCCACTCCGCCGCCCGGAAGATCGCCTGCTCGGCTGCCTCCGGAGTGCGGGCGTCGACGTCGATGGCCAGGGCCCGGCCGCCGGCGGCGCGGATGTCCTCGGCGCAGCGCTCGGCGGGCTGCGGGTCGGGCGCCGTGCCGTCGACGGCCACGCCGGTGTCGTTGACGCACACGGCATGGCCGGCGGCGCCCAGGGCCAGGGCCACGGACCGGCCGATGCCCCGGCCACCGCCGGACACCACGCTGACCTCGCTCACGTCGACGCTCTCGGGGACGGCACCGGTCTCAGGCCCTGACCACCACCGGCGTGCCCAGGGGGAGGCCGACGTCCTCGACCATTCGGGTGATGGCCGCGTTGCGGAGCCGGATGCAACCGTTGCTCACGCTGCGCCCGACCGACGACGGGTCGTTCGTCCCGTGGAGCCCGATCACGCCGTCGCCGCCGGCGAACTCGGTGAGCACGTTGGAGAAACCGGAGAGCCCGTAGGCGTAGGGCCCGTAGAAGCTGTCCGGGTCCGGCGGGCGGAGCAGCTCCTTGAGGTAGTAGACGCCACCCGGAGTCGGCGTCTGGTTGGCCCCCACCCCGATGGGCTCGTCCATGACCACGCTGGGCCCTTCGAAGAGCACCAACCGGCGCTGGGCGAGCGACAGCTCGATGCGGTAGTCGTGGGCGTACAGCTGCACGTCGCCGGGCCGGAGCCACCCGGTGCTGCCGTTGGGGCGAACGGGGAGGTAGACCTCCATCCAGTCAGGCCCGTCCTGTTTGACCAGGAAGACCAGCTGCCCCCCCACCTCCTTGGCCGGGTCGAGGAGTCGGGCGGAGCTGCTCTCGTCGGGCGCGGCGTGCACCGTGACCGGGGCCGACGACGTCGCCACCACGTAGGGAGGACCGGCCGGCGACTCGCCCGTCGCCGGGGCGGTGTCGGGAGGCGCCGAGGTGGTGGTGGTGGGAAGCAGCGGAGCGGCGGTCGTCGGCGCCGTGGCCCCCGCCTCGGCGACGGCCGAGGTCGACGGCGCCCGCACCTCGTCGGCCCCGATGCCGAGGGCCAGCACGCCGGCGATGAGCGTCCAGCGGAGGAACGAGCACCGCTTCGGCATGACGCCCCCGGCCGTCCCCCCCGACGTCCGTGGACCTTCGGTGGTCCACGCCGCCACCCACGGGTCGCTGAGCATGGCGGCCACGGACGGCTCCTCCGTGGCAGGCCGTGCTGGGGATCGCTCCATCACCCTGTTCGTGATCTCTCCTCCGGCTGTCGAGCACCGAGGCCGTCGTCTCGCCCGCCCCGGCCGAACGAGCATAAGTGCCACCAAGTGACGAGCCAACAGGGTCTCCGGCCCGCGCCTGCCACCGCTCGTCGCTAGGTGTGGGGCGCAGGTATCGACGCGCCACGCAGATGTCACCTACTGTGTCGCCGGCATGCCTGTAGGCATGTCCCCCGAGCTCTCACT
>JAHWKL010000017.1 GCA_019347915.1 Actinomycetota bacterium | reverse complement strand
GTCGCTCTCCAGCGACCCGCCGCGCCGCGGCGTGAGATCGGCCTGCCAGGAGCGGTCGGCGGCCAGCACGCGCCAGGAGCCCCAGAGGTCCGACAGTGCGAAGGCCGGCCCGCCCGCGGCGCGCCCCAGCGCCCTGGCGGCGGGCGCGGCGTCGGGGGCGGCGACCACGAGGTCCAGGTCGGTCAGCGGCCGTCCCAGCAGCCGGTCGCGGACCGCGCCGCCCACGAGGTGGACCTCCTCCCCGGCCAGCGCCCCGCGCGCGACCGCGAGCGCCTCGCTCACCGCGCGGCCTCCGGCACCCCTTCCGCTCCGGTCCCCAGCAGGGCGGCGTCCTGCGAGTTCAACGGCTCGCCGTCGCGGTGGTGCCCGCGGGGAATCCGGGGCAGCAGGGCGGTGGTGATCTCGTAGTTGATGGTGCCGACCGCCTCCGCCCAGTCCTGGGCGGTCGGCTCGCCGTGCCGCCCGGTGCCGAAGAGCACGACGGGTTCCCCGGCGCTGGGCAGGTCGCCGTCGAGGTCGACCACGTCGAGGAGCCCTACCTGCGGGTGAGCGTGCTCACGCCCGCGGAGTACACCGGCACGGTGATGGAGCTGTGCCAGGAGCGACGGGGGGACATGGACACGCTCACCTACCTCAGCCCCGAGCGCCTCGAGCTCGTGTACCACGTACCCCTGGCCGAGGTGGTGGTCGACTTCTTCGACCAGCTCAAGAGTCGCACCAAGGGCTACGCCAGCCTGGACTACGAGCCCGTCGGCTATCGCCCCTCGAACCTGGTGAAGGTCGACATCCTTCTCAACGGCGTGCCCGTGGACGCCTTCTCCACGGTGGTGCACCGGGACAAGGCCCATGCCTACGGCCGGCGCATGGCCGAGAAGCTGCGCCAGCTCATCCCCCGCCAGCTGTTCGACGTCCCCATCCAGGCCTCGGTGGGTGGGCGCATCATCGCCCGGGAGACGGTCAAGGCCAAACGCAAGGACGTCCTGGCCAAGTGCTACGGCGGCGACATCACCCGCAAGCGCAAGCTCCTCGAGCGCCAGAAGGAGGGCAAGCGCAAGATGAAGAGCATCGGGCGGGTCGACGTGCCCCAGGAGGCGTTCGTGTCCGCCCTTCGCCTGGAGGAGTGAGCGCCGCAGTGGCGCCGGCGCCCTGCACTGACTAGCGCCCGATCTCCTCCTCGAAGCGCCTCTGGCACTGCTCGCGCTCCTCGTCGGATGACGCAGCCTGGACGCACTCGTTGAAGCTGGTGAGCTCCTCTCGATGTTGGCTCACGAAGGCGGCGGTCCGGGCCCCGAAGATCACCATGCCGACGATGCCCAGAGCCAGCCCGGCGGCGGCCTGGCTCTTGTTCGTCGCCTCGCCCCGCTTGGCCCTGCGGAGACCCATGATCCCGAGCACCACGGCGGCAGCGCCGAGCACCAGCACGCCGAGTGGGAAGAACCAGATGGAGAACAGCGCGGCAAGGCCTCCGCACACCAGGGCGGCCACACCGGTGCCGTTGCGGGCCTCACCGGACTCGAGGGGCGAGCTCGCCAAGGGAGGGACGGGCCCGTTGGCGGGCTCGACCGGGCCGTTCTGGTCTCCGTCGGAGGGACTGGGGGGCGTCGTGCTCATGCGATCTCCTCGTCGGCGGCCCTGCTCCTCAGCCTTGCCCAGGCGCTGCTCCGGGGATGCACCGTCGGTGGCCGGCGGCCGTACCCGTCCGGCACTCGATAGCATCGAGTGCCAGCCGATGATGGACGAACGACGAAAGGCGATCCTCCGGGTGGTGGTGGAGGAGTACATCGAGACGGCCCAGCCGGTCGGCTCGACACATGTGGCGCGCGCACCCCACGTCACGGTGTCGCCGGCCACGGTCCGCAACGACATGGTGGCCCTCGAGCAGGACGGCTACCTCCACCAGCCCCACACCAGCGCCGGCCGGGTGCCCACCGACAAGGGCTACCGCTTCTTCGTCGACACGCTGGTGCAGCCTGGGCCCCTCGACGAGGACGAGCTCCAGCAGGTCGGCAGCTTCTTCGCCAAGGCCCACGGGGCACTGGAGGAGATGCTGCACGACACCAGCCGGTTGCTCTCAGGCCTCACCGACTACGCCTCCGTGGTCGTGGGCGAGCCGCCGGAGGACGCGACGGTCCGGTCGGTGCAGCTCGTGGGCCTCGGGGCACGCCACGTCCTGGTGGTGGCAGTCCTCTCCAACGGGGCGGTCACCAAAGCCCATCTCGAGCTGGCCGACGAGATCGGCGAGGGCCGCTTGGCCGCAGCCACCACCCACCTGTCGCGGTGGCTCATCGGCGCGGTCCTCGGTGACCTCCCGCCGGTGCCGCCGTCGGGCGACTCGCTGGTCGACGCCGCCGGCGCCGCCGCCGTCTCCGCCTTGCGATCGGCGGCGCACCGACCGGACCCGGAACAGGTCTTCGTGGGTGGGGCCAGCCGCATGGCCGCCGCCTTCGACGCCGTCGACAGCGTCCGGCGGGTGCTCGGCATCCTCGAGCAGCAGTACGTCGTGGTGGGGCTGCTCCGTGGCGTGCTCGACCGGGGCCTTTCGGTGGCCATCGGCGGCGAGCATGGCGTCGAGTCCCTCTTGGAGTGCTCGGTGGTCGTGGCTCCCTACGAGGTCGAAGGCGAGGTCGCCGGCGCCATCGGCGTCCTCGGCCCCACCCGGATGCACTATCCCAAGGCCCTGGCCGCAGTGGCCATGGTGAGCCAGCGCCTGGGACGGCGCCTGAGCGACGACGCCTGACGTGGCAGCCGACTACTACGAGCTGCTGGGCGTCTCGCGTTCGGCTTCGACCGACGAGATCAAGCGCGCGTACCGGCGAATGGCCCGGGAGCTGCACCCCGACACCAACGCCGACCCCTCGGCCGAGGAGCGCTTCAAGGAGATCGCCGTCGCCTACGAGACGCTCTCCGACCCGGCACGCCGCCGTCGCTACGACACCTTCGGCCCCGAAGGGGTCGGCGCCGGTGCGGGTGCCGGCGGCGCCAATGGCCCCTTCGGCCCCGGTCTCGGCGACATCTTCGACGCCTTCTTCGGCGGGGCCGGGCCCTTCGGCGGAGGCGCCACCCGCTCGGGCGGGCCCCCGCGGGGAGCCGACATGGAGGTCGCACTCGACCTCGAGTTCGAGGACGCCGTCTTCGGTGCCAGCCGGGAGGTCCAGATCCGGTTGCCGGTCACCTGCCCCACCTGCGACGGCTCCGGCGCCCGCCCTGGTACCTCGCCGACGACGTGCGGCGAGTGTGGCGGAGCGGGTCAGGTCCGCCGGGTCCGCCAGTCGATCCTCGGTCAGATGGTCACCGCCGGCCCCTGCCCGCGCTGCGGCGGCCGGGGGAGCGTCGTCAGCCAACCGTGCTCGGACTGCCGCGGCGAGGGCCGCCGCACCGAGGCCCGCACCTGGAACGTCGACATCCCCCCCGGCGTCGACCACGGCTCCACCCTGCGCCTGGCCGGGCGAGGGGCGGCGGGCGTGCAGGGGGGTGCCAACGGCGATCTGTACGTCCACCTCCGGGTCCAGCCCCACGAGCGCTTCCAACGCTCCGGATACGACCTCGTCCACGAGGTGCACATTCCTGTCACCCAAGCATCCCTCGGAGCCCACCTGGCCTACGAGACGCTCGACGGCACCGAGGAGCTGGTGATCCCGGCCGGCACCCAGACGGGACGCGTGTTCCGTTTGCGGGGTCGAGGGGTCCCCCACCTGGAGGGCCGCGCACGGGGCGACCTCCTCGTCACCGTGGTCGTCGACGCCCCCGTCGAGCTCAGCCCGGTCGAGGAGGAGCTCCTGCGGCGGCTGGCGGCGGAGCGCGGCGACGACGTGGCCCCTCCCGACGCCGGACTGCTCTCCAGGATCCGCGGCGCCTTCAAGTAGTGCCGGCGCTCCCCGATCACCGGGCGGCAGCGCACGTCTTCGTGGCCGATCTGGAACGGCCGGAGCTGGAGGAGGGCGACCGCCACCACCTCGCCCAGGTGCTACGACTGCGCCCCGGTGAGCTGGTGACTGCCGCCGACGGGGCAGGCCGCTGGTGCCCGTGCCAGGTGGCGGCCGGCGGGCGCCTGGAACGCTCCGGTGACGTCGTGGTGACCTCAGCGCCGCGTCCGGCACTGACCGTGGCCATTGCGCTGACCAAGGGGAACCGGCCGGAGCTGGCGGTGCAGAAGCTGACCGAGCTGGGGATCGACCGGGTGGTGCCGTTCCTGGCCGCCCGCTCGGTGGTTCGTTGGGACGGCGAGCGCGCTGACCGGCACCTGCGCCGGCTGCGGCGAGTGGCGCGGGAGGCGGCCATGCAATGCCGGCGCGCCCACCTCCCCGAGGTGACCGACCTCACGGACTTCGATGCAGCAGCGGGCCGGCCGGGGGCGGCGCTGGCCTGTCTCGGTGGCCAACCACCCACGCTGCACCAGCCGACCGTGCTGGTGGGGCCGGAAGGGGGCTGGAGCGACGAGGAGCGGTCTCGGGGTCTGCCCGAGGTGGGGATCGGCCCCCACATCCTGCGAGCGGAGACGGCAGCCATCGCCGTCGCCACCCTGCTGGGCGGGCTGCGTGCCGGGTTGGTCGCACCCGCACGGTGACGAACGACGACTGTTTGTGTTCGAACACATTGTCGCGGAGAGTGACTACGGCGTATCCTGCACGAAACGGGGCGACGAGGCGGGGGACGTCAAAAATGGGTGTCGACAATCCGGTTTCGGCTGAAGAAGGCGTCGACGCCACCTACGCCGTCAAGGTGGGGAACCGGCTGCGGGCCATCCGCAAGCAGAAGGGCCTGTCGCTGCAGGACGTGGAGGCAGCCTCCGAGCAGGAGTTCAAAGCGTCGGTCCTGGGCGCCTACGAGCGGGGCGAGCGGGCCATCTCTGTGCCTCGGCTCCAGCGTCTGGCCCATTTCTACAGCGTGCCCGTCGACCAGCTCCTCCCCCGCGACGCCGACGGCAAGCAGCCGGTCCTCGACCTCGACGACGGCGAGGTGCTCCCGTCCTCCGGTGCCGACGCCGACGGCTCCGTCACCATCGACCTCCTCCGTCTCAGCGCCCTTCGCACTCCGGAGGCCGAGCTCCTGGGTCGGTACCTGGCCATGATCCAGGTGCAGCGGGGCGACTTCAACGGACGGATGCTCACCATCCGTCGCGACGACCTGCGCACCGTCGCCTGCCTGCTCGACACCAACCCCGAGGGCGCTCGCGCACGCCTCAACCAGCTCGACCTGCGCCTGACGCCCTGAGCGTCCTGTCCATCCAGCCCGGTCTCTCGAGCGAGCAGGCGCCGTTCGGCGTCTACGTGCACGTCCCCTTCTGCGTGCGGCGCTGTGACTACTGCGCCTTCGCCACGTGGGACGACCGCAGCCACCTGGTGGCTCGCTATGCCGACGGCGTGCGCCGGGAGATGGAAGCCGCCGTCCGGGCGGGCCTGCCGACGGCCGGCAGCGTGTTCTTCGGCGGCGGGACACCGTCACTGCTCACCCCCGAGCAGCTGGGCTCGATCCTGGCGGCGGTGCCGCTGGCGCCGGACGCCGAGATCAGCGTGGAGTGCAACCCCGAGACGATCGATGTGCAGCGCCTGGAGGGCTACCGACGGGCAGGGGTCACCCGGATCTCCGTCGGCGCCCAGTCACTCGTGCCCCACGTCCTGGTCGCCCTGGACCGTACCCACGACGTGGCCACCGTGCGCCGAGCGGCAGCGGCGGTGGCCGGCACCGGTTTCTCGTCCTGGAACCTCGATCTGATCTATGGCGCGGTGGGCGAGTCCCTCGACGACTGGCGGCTCACGCTCGAGGCGGCGGTGGAGCTCGGCCCCCCGCACGTCAGCGCCTACGGGTTGACGGTCGAGTCCGGCACCCCCCTGGCCGCCGATCCCCCACGCCATCCGGACGACGACGACCAGGCCGACAAGTACCTCGGGGCCGAGGCGGTCCTCGTGGCCGCCGGCCTGGTCAGCTACGAGGTGTCCAACTGGGCCCGTCCCGGGCACGAGTGCCGCCACAACCTCTGCTACTGGTCGCAGGGCGACTACCGGGGCTTCGGGTGCGCGGCCCACTCCCACGCCGGCGGCCGCCGTTGGTGGAACGTGCGCACACCGGAGCGCTATCTGGCCCTCCTGGACGCCGGCCTCCCGGTCATGGCCGCCGAGGAGCACCTGGGCGAGGAGGAGCGCCGGCTGGAGGGGCTCCAGCTGGCCCTGCGCACCCGGGCCGGTGTCCCGGTCCAGGCCGTGGATGCCGATGGCCTCGACGGTCTGGTCGAGCGTCGCCGTGGCCGTCTGTCGCTCACCGTCGCCGGCCGGTTGCTGGCCAACGAGGTGGCCCTGCGCCTGGAGCCGCCGGCGAGGTCCTGACCACGCCCGTCGGTCAGGGGCCGGCGTAGACCAGTTGGCGGTCGCCGCCCGAGGCGATCACCTCGATGCCATCGCACTGCCCTGTGCCCGGCGAACCGGCGTCTTCGACCACGGTTGCCTTCGCCACCGGGCCCGGCGCCACGTCGACTGGCTCGGCCACCACGCCGTCGTTGTCGCGGTGATCGGCCCAGCGGGGGAACGTCCAGACCTGGCCCGACGACGGGCGCACCACCGCTGGTGTGGCGAGCCCGTCGCAGTCCCAGTCCCCGATGACGACCAGGTCGTCCGGCGCGCCGACCTGCCAGCGGGCGCCGGGGGCGGCCACCACGCCGTCACCCACCTCGAGGGGGTCGGGACATCCGTCGCCGTCGACGTCGGCTGCCGGCGGGTCGGCCGGGGGGCACTCGGGCGGCGGGAACACCCGGACGGGTGCCTCGGTGGTCGGAGGTGGCGGGACGGTGCTCATGGTCGCCGGGGACGACGTCGACGTGGACCCATGGGGCACGGCGGCGGGCACGGCGGCGTCGACGGTGGCACGGGAGGGCGGCCCTCCGCCGGCGGTGGCCACAGCCACGGCGGCGACGAGCCCCACCGCCACGGCGGCGGCGCCCACCACACCCGCCGACCGGACCCCCGGGCGCCGGCGGCGTGCCGGGGACCGGCGGGGCGGCAGGGACCGCCCGGTGGTGGTCCCAGGCTCCGCCACCGGCGCCTCGCCGGGGACGAGCCCGTCCAGGGTCACCGCCAGGCTCCGCAACGTGGGGCGTGTGGGACCGGCGCCGGCGTGCCACCGCTCGACCGCCTGGCGCAGCGCGTCGGTCAGTGGCCCGGAGCCGGGGGAGGTGAGCGTGCCGACCAGCGTCGCCAACGCCTCCGTGTCGTCGGTGGCGTCGAGCTCTGCCGCGGCGTGCCCGTCCACCGTTCGTGCCTCGGCCAGGCCGCAGAGCACCGGCGCACCGGAGGCGCTGCCGAGGAGGACGTGGTCGGCGCTGAGCCGCCCATGGACGATGCCGCGGCCGTGGAGGTCGGCCAGCGTCGTCGCCAGGCCGGCCACCACCCGGGCCACGGCCACCGGCTCCAGGCGGCCGGCGCTGTCCCGCAGGGTGCCCCCGGCCACGAAGGCCGTGGTCAGCGCCACCGCACCACCGTCGAGCTCATCGATGTCGACCAGCTCCACCACCCCGGGGTGGGAGGCCTGGCGCAGGATCTGCGCCTCCCGGCGCAGGCGGTCGGCTCCGCCGCCCGGGGCCGCCTCCTTCACGACGACGAGCCGACCGCTTGCCGACAGGATCAAGCGATGGCAGCTCGACACGGAGTGGATCCTGCCATGGGACGACACGACATGCAATGAGAGCAGTAACCATGAGGGGGGGTCCGCTGGGAACGCAGGGCGCCCTCCGCCAGGGCGACTGCCGGAGCGAGACGCTCCACTACCCTCACGCCGATGCCGGAGCGGGACCCGCTGGTCGAGTTGCTCGACGAGGGGAGGGCCGGCGCCGGCCGAGAGGCCCGGGCGAGGGAACGGGCGCTGCGGCAGGCGGCCGAGGAGGAGGCCTCCCTCGCCGGGGCCCTCGTCGACCTGGCCGAACGGGGCTCGCGTGTGGTGGTGCGCACCGAGACCGGTTGGGCCCACGTGGGCGTGGTCGAGGGTGTGGGCGGTGACTACTGCGTCGTCCGGGCCGACACCGGCGTCGCCGCCCATCTCCGGCTGGCCGCGGTCACCACCGTGAGGCCCTCGCCGGGGGAGCGCCACGCTCCCGCATCCGGCGATCGGGTGGCCACCGCCGACACCCTGCTGCTGGAGGCGCTCGGTCGGGTGGTCCACCAGCGGCCGGAGGTGGCCCTGGTGACCCGGGGTGGTGAGGTCGTGGTCGGCACGCTGCGGGCGGTGGGCGCCGATGTCGTCACCGTCTGGCCCGGGCCGGGACCGGGCACGGAAGGGCCCTGCTACGTCGTCGCCGAAGCCATCACCGAGGCGTTGATCGAGCCGTAGCCAGAGGCCCGGCTCGGTCACCGCCTATTCGGTCGGGATGGTGCTGTCGACGGGCTCGGTGGCGGCGGGCTTGCGCTCGGGGTACAAGTGCTCGAGGCTGCCCGGCCGCACCCTGGCCGCCTCGATGAAGGCGTCGACGTCGGACTGCTTGAGCCGGAAGACCCGGCCCATCTTGTAGGCCGGCAGCGAGCCCTCGTCGACGAAGCGGTAGAGGGTGCGGGGTGTGATGCCGAGGCGGCGAGCCGCCTCTTGGGTGCTCATCCAGACGATCTCTTCAGGGGCCACGCCCGGACCATAGCGCATCGGACACCCGTCGTGGCGTTTCGGTATCTTCTCTGACTTTCCGAGGGCACCAGATGGTGCACACTGACCCTTGCCAACACCCCGGGGCGTCGCGCTAGGGTCCCCGCCGATCGGACAGGGCTGCCCGCCGGGGCGGAAGGGTGCCGGTGCGGCGGTTCCTGGCCCTCCCCGCACCCCGTCACCGCAACCAGGACGCACAAGGACCGCCCATGGCCGATCTCGGGACCGCTCCCCCCACCTCGCCCGACCTCTCCAACGGGTCGGGGCCGCCGCGCTCCGCCCGTCCGCTGCACCGCCCCCGGAACCTTCCTGGCGGACGGGCCGTCGTGGGTGGCTTCCTGGTGGCCGCCAGCGCGGTGGGCGTCTTCGCCGCCTACACCGCCGCCAGCAGCGGTCCTGACACCTCCTACGTCGTGGTCGACGTCGACGTGGCCGCGGGCGAGCGGATCGCCGCCGACCAACTGTCCCTCGTCCCCCTCGAGCTCCCTGACGCCCAGCGGCAGGTCGCCTTCACCGATCTCGACCTGCTCGACGGCGCCACCGCCCTCAGCTCGATGTCCGCCGGCCAGCTCGTCCAGACCGGCGACGTGGCCAAGCCCGCCGGCGGGCCGCGGCGGGCGCAGATCTCGCTGGCGGTCGAGCCGGGCAATGCCCTGGGCGGTGATCCCGGCCTCCTCGGCGACGGCGACCGGGTCGCCGTGATCGCCACGTACACGGCCGGCGGCACGGCGACGACCTCCACGGTCAGCCGGGACGCCATGGTGGTCCGGGTGCTCGGCGGTGACGACCGGGTGGGCGGTGCCGGGGGCCTCACCGTGGTCCTGGCCGTGCCCCCCGACGACCTCGAGCTCATCGCCCGGGCCTCGGCCGCCGGCGTGGTCAGCCTGGCCCGTACCACCGGGCTCGACGACGGGGCCGGGGAGGGCTCCTGATGGCCGGCGAACGCTACGTCGTGCTGGGGCTGGCCCGGCCCCGGGCCGAGTGGTTCCGCTCGGTGGGGCGCTGGTCGACCACCGCCGCCGTTCCGGCCGAGTTCGTCAAGTGCCTGTCGGTCGAGGAGTTGCGTGCCAGATTGGCCGGCGGTCGGCCCTGCTCGGCCGCGCTCCTCGACGGCAGTCTGCCCGTGGTCGACCGCGACCTGGTCCGTGCGGTTCGCGAGGCGGGCGCCGTGGTCCTCGTGGTCGACGACCGGGCGCAACGGCGCGACTGGCTGGCCCTGGGCGTGGGTGCCGTGCTGCCGTCCACGTTGACGCGCGAGGCGCTGCTCGACGCCCTCGCCACCCATGCCTCGCTCGTCGGTGTCCCTGCCCCGGCCGGCCTCGATGCCGCCACGCCGGCCGGCCTCGACATCGTTCCCGGTTCTTCGATGGTGGCGGCGGTGTGCGGCCCCGGGGGGACGGGAGCCTCCACGGTGGCTGCCGCGCTCTGCCAGGGTCTGGCCGACGACCCTCGCCACCATGGCGGTGTCCTTCTCGCTGACCTGGCCCGCAACGCCGAGCAGGCCATGCTCCACGACGTCCGCGACGTCGTCCCCGGAGTGCAGGAGCTGGTCGAGGCCCACCGCAGTGGCCGGCCCGCTCGGCACCAGATCGAGGCGCTGACCTTCCACGTCGTCGAGCGGGGGTACCACCTGCTGCTCGGACTGCGGCGGGCCCGCTACTGGTCCACCCTGCGCCCGGCCGCCTTCGAGGCCGCCTTCGACTCGCTGCGCCGGACCTTCGGCGTGGTGGTGTGCGACGTCTCCGCCGACTTCGAGGGGGACGATGTGGGTGGATCGGTCGACGTCGAGGAGCGCAACCTCATGGCCCGCACCGCGGCCGGCTGCGCCGACGTGGTCTTCGCCGTGGGGCGTCCGGGCGTCAAGGGGCTCCACGCCCTCGTCCGGGTGGTGGCTGAGCTCTCGGACTTCGGTGTCCCCCCCAGGCGCATCGTGCCGGTGCTCAACGTCGCGCCCCGCCATCCCCGGGGCCGGGCCGAGCTGGCGGCCGCCCTCTCCGACCTGTCCCTCCCCGCCCTCGGGGGCGAGAGCACGGCCGCACCGGTGTTCCTGCCCTCCCGGCGGGTCGAGGAGGCGCTGCGCGACGCCGTGCGCCTGCCGGCGCCTCTGGCCTCCCTGCTGGCCGGGGCCTTCGCTGCCACGGTGGAGCGCGCCGGCCCCGTGGGCGTGCGGGGGTCGCCCGAGCCCGTCCCGGTGGCTCCCGGCTCCCTCGGCCGCTGGACCACCGCCGACGGCATGTCGTGACGACGACCCCGCTGCGACCGTGTCGTTGAGGAACACCGCTGCGGCGACGGAAGGGCCCGTCGTCGCCAGCCACCGTCACACCGCCGGCGCCGGGGGGAGGGACGCCTCGTGCCCACCCCGGGCTCGCCCGGCGAGGACGTAGCCAGCGTCGTTGAAACCGAGGTGGAGCAGCGCCGGTGCGACCACGTGGCCGGCTCGCATCCGCAGGGCGCACAACACCGCCCCTCCGGCGGTCGTCGCCAGCACCGAGCCGCCCACCAGCGCCAGCCGGCCGATGCCGACGATCCCGTTGACCCTGGCCGTGGCCACCGTGGGGACGATGTGCCACAAGCCGAACAGGCCGCTGTCGACGGCCACCGCCGCCGGGGGCCCGAGCCGGCGGCACAGGAGGCCGAGCAGCACGCCGCGGAAAGCGAGCTCCTCGAACACCACGGTGCCGACCGGGATGCGGATCACGGTCTGGTACAGCCGCTCCCACGCGGGGGCGTGGCGGGGAACTCGTTCGTCGTCGAAGAGTCGTCTCGTGCGGGGGGCGGCGGCGGCCACGAGCATGCTGGCGACCGCGCCGAGGCCGGCCACGGCCCCGAGGGCCAGCCCCCGATCGAGGTGGTCCCGGTTCAGGCCGAGCTCCTCCCAGGAGGCCCCGCTCCGCCGGGCGGGAACCAGCACGGCCGCGGCGACCGCCACGTTGGTGGGGACGTAGGCGGCGCCGGGCAGCGCCAGGTCGGCCAGGTTGCGTGCACCCAGCAGCGCCAGCACGGAGCCCACCGCACGATCGCCGCGGACGCCGGAAGGGGTCAACAAACCCACGGGGACATGTTCGTCGAGGTCGGGGACGAGGCGGAAGCCGTGGGGCCCTTGCGCCCCGCGAAGCGGCGTCGATAGCGTTCGCGTCAGATCGGACAGGCCCTCGTGGCGGCGCGGCAGGCGTTCGGCGACGGGATCTGACCCTGCGGCCCGGAAGCGCCCGACCCTCCAGCAAGGACCGCCCATGGTTGTTCCGTCGCTCCCGCCCCGCTCGCTCGCAGGCGCCCACTGCCGGTCTCGTGGCTGCTGATCTCGCCGCCGGATCGGTGCTCTCACCCCTGGAGGAGATCGAGCGCCGGGTGCAGGACCGAGCCAAGGAGCTCAACCTCGACCTGCGCACGTCCGCCGACCGGTCCCTCATGCGCCGGCTGGTCGAGGACGAGGTGGCCGAGTGGGGCTCGCAGCACCAACGGGGGCTGCGCCCCTTTGCCCTGGCCGACCCCGAGATGGTGGCCGACCGGGTGCTGCGCAACCTCGCCGGTTACGGCCCCCTGGAGCCGCTCTTGTCCGACGACGACGTGTGGGAGGTGATGGTCAACGCGCCCGATCTCCTGTTCCCGGCGCAGATCCTGGCCGTCCCCGCACCGCCCCCGGCGCCCCGCTGACTACCGTGGCGGCGATGGACGACTGCGTGTTCTGCCGGATCGTCGCCGAGGAGGTCCCTGCCGAGATCGTGGCCCGGGGCTCGCTCACCCGTGCCTTCCGTGACACCAACCCCCAGGCGCCGGTCCACATGCTCGTGGTCCCGGTGGAGCACGTGGCCGACGTCACCGAGGTCGGCGCCCAGCATGGCGAGCTCCTGGCCGAGATGGTGACCACCGCCCACCAGGTCGCGGCCCGGGAGGGCGTGGCCGAGGGCGGCTACCGGCTCGTGCTCAATGTTGGAGACGACGCCGGCAACACCGTGCCCCACCTCCACCTTCACGTGCTCGGCGGCCGGCGCCTGACCTGGCCCCCCGGCTGAGACCGCCCGGCCCCGCTGCTGGCCCGGGCGCCGGTCCGGGGGCGCCTGGCCGCCGGCTCGCGGCTGGACGGGCCGCCCCGGGGGTACGCTTGGCGGGCTCGTGACTTCCGTCGACATCAAGGTCCTCGTGCCCGGGAACCACCTCATGGGCGGGCTTCTCGGCCAGCGCGACGAGTTCCTGCGCCTGATCGAGGGCGCCTTCGCCGAGGTCGACATCCACGTCCGGGGCAATGAGATCAGCGTCTCCGGCACCGAGGCCGAACGGGTAGGCAAGCTTTTCGAGGAGCTGGTGGTCCTGTTGGAGCTGGGCCAGAGCCTCGATCCGGCCAAGGTGAGCCGGACCATCGACATGGTCAAGGCCGACGAGCGGCCGACGGAGGTGCTCACCACCGAGGTGCTGCGGGGCGCCAATGGGCGGACCGTCCGGCCCAAGACCAGCGGCCAGAAGCGCTACGTCGAGGCCATGCGCGACAACGTGGTCACCTTCGCCATCGGCCCCGCCGGTACGGGCAAGAGCTGGCTGGCGGTGGCCATGGCCGTGCAGGCCCTGCAGGCGAGGTTGGTCAACCGCATCATCCTCACCCGCCCCGCGGTGGAGGCAGGCGAGCGGCTGGGCTTCCTGCCCGGCGACCTCATGGCCAAGATCGACCCCTACCTGCGGCCCCTCTTCGACGCCCTGTTCGACATGGTCGAGCCCGAGGGGGTCCAGCGCCTGCTCGACCGGGGCACCGTCGAGGTGGCCCCGCTGGCCTTCATGCGGGGCCGGACGCTCAACGGCAGCTTCATCATCCTCGACGAGGCCCAGAACGCCACGCCCGAGCAGATGAAGATGTTCCTCACCCGCATCGGCTTCGGCTCCAAGGCGGTGGTCACCGGCGACGTCACCCAGGTCGACGTGCCCACCGGGCGCTCCGGGCTGCAGGGACTGGAGCCGGTGCTCAGCGGGATCCCCGACCTCGGCTTCGTGCACCTCACCAACAAGGACGTGGTGCGCCACCGCATCGTCCAGGACATCGTCGACGCCTACGAGCGGGCCGCGGTCGCCGGCGAGGGTGGCCGGTGAGCGGGGCCGACGGGCAGCCGCCACCGGCCGCGCTCCGACACGCTCCCGGCGAGCCGGACGTCGTCGGCCGCGACGAGCAGTCCGAGCTGGAGATCGACGTCGACTCCATGATCGAGCTGGCTCGTGCGGTGCTCCGCGCCGAGGGGCTCCCGGCCGGCTGCGAGCTGTCATTGCGCTTCGTCGACGAGGAGGCCATGACCGTGCTCAACCGGGAGCACATGGGTGGTGACGGTGCGACCGACGTGCTGGCCTTCCCCATCGACGGCGTCGAGGCCGCCACCGGCGGGGTCACCGCCGGCGGCGCCCCGGAGATGCCCGTGCTGCTGGGCGACGTGGTGGTCTGCCCGGCGGTGGCCCGGCGCAACGCAGAGGCCGGCGGCGCTAGCACCCTCGACGAGCTGGCCCTGCTGGTCGTGCACGGCATCCTGCACGTGCTCGGCATGGACCACGCCGAGCCGCGGGAGGCGGCGGCCATGCAGGCGCGCCAGCGGGCCCTCCTGGCCGATCTGCGGGCGACCGACGCGTGATGTGGCACTCGGCGTGAGCGTGATGGAGGTCGTCGCCCTGGTGGCGGTGATGGTGCTGATCGCCTCGGCCGCCTTCCTGGCCCTGGCCGAGACGAGTCTCACCCACCTGCCCCGCTCCAAGGCGCTGGCCCTGCGGGACGAGGGGCGCTGGGGGGCGGCCCGCCTGGAGCCCCTGCTCGAGCAGCGGGAGCGGGTGCTCAACCCCATCCTTTTCCTGTTGCTGGTGTGCCATCTCAGCGCCGCCACCGTCGCCGGCCTGCTGGCGCAGTCGTACTTCGGCCCCCTCGGCGTGGCCGGCGCCACCGTCGCCCTGGTGGTGGTCATCTTCGTGTGCGCCGAGGCCGCTCCCAAGACCTACGCCCTCCAGCACACCGAGCGCTCGGCCCTGCTGGTGGCCCCTGTCGTCAGCGTGCTCGCCCGCCTGGCCCCGGTGCGCCTGCTCACCCGGGCGCTGATCGGCCTCTCCAACATGGTGCTCCCAGGCAAGGGACGGCGGGCCGGCCCGGTGGTGTCCGAGGAGGAACTGCTGGCCCTGGCCGACGTGGCCGTGGAGGCCGACGTCATCGAGGTGGAGGAGCGGGCGCTCATCCGCTCGATCATCGACTTCGGCGACACCGTGGTGCGCGAGGTCATGGTTCCCCGGCCCGACATGCTCACCATGCCCGCCGATGCCCTGGTGGCCGAAGCCATGGAGGTGGCCATCGCCAACGGCTACAGCCGCATCCCGCTGCAGGACGACGGCATCGACGACATCGTGGGGCTCGTCTACGCCAAGGACCTGATGCGGGCGTCACGCGAGGGCCGTACCTCCGCCACGGCTCGGACCCTTGCTCGCTCCGCCCACTTCGTGCCCGAGACCAAGCGGGTGGCCGAGCTCATGCGGGAGATGCAGGCCGACAAGTTCCACATGGCCGTCGTCATCGACGAATACGGGGGCACGGCCGGTCTCGTGACCCTGGAGGACCTCATCGAGGAGCTGGTGGGCGAGATCGTCGACGAGTTCGACGTGGAGGACCCCCTGCTCGAACCTCTGCCGGGGGGTGACGTGCGGGTGGCGGCCCGCATGCCCCTCGACGAGCTCAACGAGATCCTGCACGTCAGCCTGCCCGAGGGTGACTGGGACACGGTGGGTGGCCTGGTGTTCAACCTCTTGGGCCACGTGCCGAGCGAGGGCGAGGCGGTGCGGGTCGACGGCCACGTGCTGCGGGCCGAGCGGGTGCAGGGCCGGCGCATCGGCCGGGTGCGGGTGAGCCGGATCCCGGACGTCGCCACCGACGGGGCCGACGCCGCCGAGCCGGCCTGAGGCGCCGGCGTGCCTGGGCAAGGAGCCGCCGGTTCCCCGATGCGCTCGGGGTTCGTCACCCTGGCGGGCCGGCCCAACGTGGGCAAGTCGACCCTGCTCAACACCATCATGGGGACCAAGGTCAGCATCGTGTCCGACAAGGTGCAGACCACTCGGCGCCAGGTGCGGGGTGTGCTCGACCGCCCGGACGCTCAGGTGGTGTTCGTCGACACGCCTGGCATGTACCAGCCCCGTGGTCGGCTGGGCCAACGCCTGCACGAGACGGCCACCGCGTCCCTCGCCGGGGTCGACGTGGTGTGCCTCGTGCTCGATGCCGCCGCCCCGCTGGGCGCCGGCGACCGCTTCGTCGCCTCCCTGGTGCCCGGCGACGCCATGGTCGTGGTGAACAAGGTCGACGTGGCGTCGCGCCGGCAGGTCCTCGAGCAGCTCCGCCGGGCGGCCGAGCTGGAGCTGAGCGAGTACTTCCCCGTGTCGGCCCGGACGGGGGAGGGGGTGCCGGCGCTGGTGGACGCCTTGGTCGAGCGGTTACCGGAGGGGCCGGCCTACTACCCACGGGGCACGGTGACCGATGTCCCCGAGGCGTTCTGGGTGGCCGAGCTGGTGCGGGAGCAGCTGCTGGCGGTGCTCCGGGAGGAGCTGCCCCACGCCGTGGCCACGCGGGTCACCGAGTGGGAGTGGCCCCGGGTGCGCTGCGAGATCCTGGTCGAGCGGGAGTCACAGAAGGGCATCGTCATCGGCCGGCAGGGCAGTGTCCTCAAGGCCGTCGGCACGGCGGTGCGAGAGCAGCTCGCGCCGGGGGCGTACCTGGAGCTGATGGTCAAGGTGGAGCCGGATTGGCAGCGGCGGACGTCGTCGCTCGAGGAGCTCGGCTACTGAGGACCCGCCGGCCGCCGAAGCGGCCGCCGGCGGGCGGTTGCACCGCTACGCCGGCTCGAGGAGCGAGAACGGACGGTGGAGGTTGCGGGCGAACAGCGCCGCCGCCATCACCGTGGCCCACAGGGTCACCTCCGGCCCGTTGGTGACGCCCCAACCCGCCTGCAGGTCGGCCAGCCAGGTCACGTAGGCGGCGACCGCCACCACCGGCAGGGAGCTCAGGAGCGCGGTGCGGGAGCTCCGGGTGGCACCGAACACGGCGAGGTAGGCGCCGGCGGCCACCAGCAGGAGCATGGGCACGTAGGTCGCGCCCAGGGCGAGAGCCGGTGGCAGCCCGCTGCCGCCCCGGAACCGGTTCCACAACGGAGCGCTGTGCCCCACCACCGCGGCCATCCCCGTCCACAGCGCCACCGACACCCAGGCGCCGACGGCCTGGTTCGAGAAGATCCCCACTGCGCTGAAGGTGTTGCCCCCTGGCGTGGCGGCGAGCGTCAGATGCCAGGCCAGCGTGGTGGCGGCGAGGGTGGCCGCCGCCGGCAGGGCCACGGCCCAGGCGACCCGGCGCACCCCCGAGCCGGCGCCGGGGTCACCCTCGGAGCCCGAGAGCCGCGTCAGGCCCGGCTCGTCGAGCTGGCGGCGCAGCCGCCGCCGTGAGAGGAGATAGGCGAAGGGCACCGACCCCGCCAGGTAGCCGGCCAGGACCAGAGGCCCGGCGAGCACGCCCACCGCGGTGGCGTTGCGGGGGACGTCGACCAGCGCCAGGAGCAAGGCCAGGCCCATCACTGCGGCGAACCTACCGCCGACCCGCCATCGTCCGGCGGTGCTGGGGCCGGGAACGATTCCCGAGCGGTTCCTCGAGCCCGGTAAGGAGAGGTTCAGCCCGGGACGGCCTGACCGCTGCGGTCGGCGGTCAGCGGGACACTGCCGGGGACCTTCGGCACGCGCAGCTCCACGGAAAGCGTCCCGTGGTTGCGCTCCCAGGCGACCACGTTGAGCACGGCGGAGTACACCACCAGGCGGCTGAAGATCATCAGCCAGGCCAGGATGGCGAAGACGACGCCGATGGAGCCGTACAGGGCCGACGAGGAGGCGACGGCCCGGGGCACGTAGATGCCGCCGAGCACCTTCAGCACCTCGAACCCCACCGCTCCGAGCACGGCGCCCGGCACCAGCGGCCGCCAGCCGACGTCGCGGTTGCACAGCACCTTGGTCGTCCAGAGGAACAACCCCGTGCTCAGGCCCAGTCCGACCAGCAGGTTGAGCGGGGCCAGCAACGGCACGAAGCCCAGCGCGGCCGTGACCGCGAAGGAGGTGACGAACAGCAGGGCGGCGCCGACGAGCCATGTCAGGCCCATGACCTTGTCACGCACGCCGCGGCCCTGCACCTGCCGGACCGAGTCGTAGACGTACTGCAGGGCGCCCACCAACCCGAGCGCCGACCACAGCAACCCCACGAAGCCCACCACCGAGGCGGCCCGGCGACTGTCGCTGGCCGTGTCGATGGCGGCGGTGAGCACGCTGGCCGCCTCGCCGCTGCGGGGTAGACCCAGGAAGGCGATGGCGTCACCGGCCAGGTCGGACCGGCTGGAGGCGAAGAACCCCACCACGGCGATGGCCACCAGGACCAGGGGAAACAGCGAGAGGAACCCGGCGAGGGCCACCGACGCGGCGAGGAAACCGCCGTGGACCTCTCCGAAGCGCCGCTGCACGTCGAGGGCGACGCCCAGCCACGGCCACCGTGACCCGTAGGTGGACCTCAGCCGCTCGAGCACCGCCCGGATGTACCCCGCAAGCGGTAGCTTCGACCGGTGGACCTCGACGGGATCGACCCCGTGCGGGTACCGACCCACGTGGCCTGTGTCATGGACGGCAACGGTCGCTGGGCCCAGAAGCGCGGGCTGCCGCGCACCGAGGGTCACGCCGCCGGCGAAAAGGCGCTTCTCGACGCCGTCGAGGGGGCACTCGAGCTCGGGTTGCGCTGGCTGACCGTCTACGCCTTCTCCACCGAGAACTGGAGGCGTCCCGTCGACGAGGTGCGCTACCTCATGCAGTTCAACGAGGGGCTCCTGCTGCGGCGCCGCGACGAGCTCCACGAGCGGGGAGTGCGCATCCGCTTCGCCGGGCGTCGTGAGGGGCGGGTGCCGCGGCGGCTGGTGCGGCGCATGGACGAGACCCGTGACCTCACCCGGGACAACCGCATCATGACCCTCACCATCGCCTTCAACTACGGGGGGCGGGCCGAGATCGTCGACGCCGTGCGGGCGCTGGCCGAGCTGGGCACCCCGGCGAAGCAGATCGACGAGTCGGCCATCCGCCGCCACCTCTACGACCCCGAGATGCCCGACCCCGACCTGGTGGTCCGCACCTCGGGGGAGTACCGCATCTCCAACTTCCTCCTCTGGCAGCTGGCCTACAGCGAGCTCGTCTTCACCGACGTGCTGTGGCCCGACTTCCGCCGGGAGCACCTGTTCGAGGCGGTCCGTGAGTTCCAGCGGCGCGACCGCCGCTACGGCGGTGTCGAGGGGCAGGACTGAGCCCGGCATGGGGCTCTACCGCGAGCGGGGCGTGGTGCTGCGCACCATCAAGCTGGGCGAGGCCGACCGGATCGTGACCCTGGTGACCGAGGGCCGGGGAAAGGTCCGGGCCGTGGCCAAGGGGGTGCGCCGGACCAAGAGCCGCTTCGGCGCCCGGCTGGAGCCGCTCAGCCACGTGGCCCTGCTGTGCTACGAGGGCCGAAGCCTCGACACCATCACCCAGGCCGAGGCCATCGATCACTTCCGCCCCGTGCGGGAGGACCTCGAGCGGCTGGGCCGAGCGACGTGCCTGCTCGAGGTGGTCGACGCCGTGGTCCAGGAGGGGGAGGCCGATCCGCGCCTTTACCAGATGCTGCTGGGAGCGCTCCGCACCCTTGCCGCCCACGAGGTCCCGCTGCTGGTGCCCGCCTTCTTCTGGAGGCTGCTGGCCCAGCAGGGCTTCCGGCCCGTGCTCGAGCACTGCATCGCCTGTGGGGCGGGGGGAGCGCTGGTTGCGTTCGACGTGGGCGAGGGTGGGGTGCTGTGCCCCTCGTGCCGCCGCGGCACCCGGATCACCGTCGAGGCGTTGGACCTCCTGCGTCGCATCCTGGGCGGTGACCTGGTGGCCGTGCTGGCCGAGGACCCCTCGCCGGCAGGTCCGGAGCTCGAGCACCTGGGCACCCGGGCGCTCGAGCACCATCTCGAGCGCCGGCTGCGCGCCGTGGGGGTCCTCGACCGGGCCTGAGGGCCCGGCGCAGAACTACTTGCCCGATCTAGTGAGGAACCTCGCAGGTGGAAGGGCCTGCGGACGCGCAAGTAGTTCTGCGCCGGGTCCTGAACCACCTCCCGCTGTGCAGTGGCGGCCCGCTCATCCCGTAGTGTCCAGCGGATGGCTGACCTCTTCGAGCAGGTGGTCAATCTCTGCAAGCGGCGTGGGTTCGTGTTCCCGTCCGCCGACATCTACGGCGGCTTCCGCTCCACGTACGACTACGGGCCGGTCGGGGTCCTGCTCCTGCGCAACGTGAAGGAGGCCTGGTGGCGCTCGATGGTGCAGATGCGCGCCGACGTGGTCGGCTTGGACGCCGCCATCCTGTCGCCCCCGGCGATCTGGGAGGCCTCCGGCCACCTGTCGAACTTCACCGACCCCTTGGTCGACTGCCGGCGCTGCCACGAGCGCTTCCGTCTGGACCAGCTCGACAACCCTGAGATCTGCCCCAACTGCGGGGCGACCGACAGCTTCACCGAGGCCCGCCAGTTCAACCTCATGTTCAAGACCAACGCCGGCCCGGTGGAGTCCGACGCCGCCGTGGCCTACCTGCGCCCGGAGACGGCGCAGGGCATGTTCGTGAACTTCAAGAACGTGCTCGACACCTCGCGGAAGAAGCCGCCGTTCGGCATCGCCCAGGTGGGCAAGTCCTTCCGTAACGAGATCACGCCGGGCAACTTCATCTTCCGCACCCGCGAGTTCGAGCAGATGGAGCTGGAGTTCTTCGTCCCGCCGGAGGACGGGCCGCGCTGGTTCGAGTACTGGTGCGCCGAGCGCATGCGGTGGTACGCCGACCTCGGCATCCCCGACGGAAGCCTGCGCCTGCGGCCCCACGACGTCGACGAGCTGAGCCACTACTCCGTGGCCACCTCCGACGTCGAGTTCCTCTACCCCTGGGGCTGGGGCGAGCTCGAGGGCATCGCCAACCGCACTGACTACGACCTGCGCCAGCATGCCGAGGCATCCGGGCAGGCCCTGGAGTACTTCGACCAGGCCAGTGGGCGGCGCTACGTTCCCCACGTCATCGAGCCGGCGGCCGGAGCGACCCGGACCATGATGGCCTTCCTGCTCGCTGCCTACGACGTCGACGAGATCAACGGCGAGGAGCGCACGGTGCTCCGCCTCCACCACCGCCTGGCCCCCTATCAGGTCGCCGTCCTGCCGCTGTCCCGCAAGGAGAGCCTCACGCCCCTGGCCCACGAGGTGCTGGCGCTCCTCCAGCAGCGTTGGATGTGCGATTACGACGAGACCCAGGCCATCGGCCGCCGCTACCGGCGCCAGGACGAGATCGGGACGCCGTGGTGCGTGACCGTCGACTTCGACAGTCTCGACGACGGCGCCGTCACCATCCGCTCCCGCGACGACCTCGAGCAGGTGCGGGTCCCCATCGACGCCCTGGTGGCCGAGCTCACCGAGCGACTTTCCTAGCGCCGGCGATAATCCGCCGGCGCCCGTTGCACGGAGTCGCACCAGCTGCTCTCGCTGCTCCGCCTGGCGGACTCCGCAGCGTTCCGCGGCGATAATCCGCCGGCCCGTCCGGCCGCCGGCGACGTCGGGTCGTGACGCACAGGGCAACGTCGGTAGTCTCGCCCCGTGACCTTCGTGTACTCGTTCGACCACAAGCACAAGCAGCCGCCCATGTCGCTCAAGGACCTCCTCGGAGGCAAGGGAGCCAACCTGGCGGAGATGACCTCGGTGCTCGACCTGCCCGTGCCGCCGGGCTTCACCATCTCCACCGAGGCGTGCCGGGCGTACATGGAGGGGGGTTGGCCGAAGGGGCTCGACGACGAGATCGCCAAGCACCGCAAGAAGCTCGAGAAGGCCATGGGCAAGCGGCTGGGCGACCGGTCCGACCCGCTGCTCGTGAGCGTGCGGTCGGGGGCGAAGTTCTCCATGCCGGGGATGATGGACACGGTGCTGAACCTCGGCCTCACCGACGAGTCGGTGGCCGGGCTGGCCAAGCAGACGGGCGACGAGCGCTTCGCCTACGACTCCTACCGCCGTTTCATCCAGATGTTCGGCAAGATCGTCCTGGGCGTCCCTGCCGAGCACTTCGAGGAGCTGTTCGAGGGCGCCAAGAAGCTGTCGGCGGCGCGGAGCGACTCCGACATCGACGCCGAGGTGCTGCGCATGGTCGTGCGCGGCTTCAAGGCGATCGTCGAGGAGCACACCGGTTCGCCGTTCCCGCAGGACCCCGAGGCCCAGCTGCGCCAGGCCATCGAGGCGGTGTTCCGCTCGTGGAACTCGCCCCGGGCCATCGCTTATCGCACCCGGGAGAAGCTGCCCCACGACCTGGGCACGGCGGTGAACGTGCAGGCCATGGTGTTCGGCAACAAGGGCGACGACTCGGGCACGGGGGTGGGCTTCACCCGCGACCCCAGCACCGGGGCGCAGGGCGCGTACGGCGACTTCCTCATCAACGCCCAGGGCGAGGACGTGGTCGCCGGCATCCGGGCCACCCAGCCGCTGTCCGACCTCAAGGTGCACTTCCCGAAGATCTACAAGCAGCTGATGGGCATCTTCGCCCGGCTTGAGCACCACTACCGCGACATGCTCGACACCGAGTTCACCATCGAGCAGGGCAAGCTGTGGATGCTCCAGACGCGGGTGGGCAAGCGCACCGGTGTGGCGGCGCTGCGCATGGCGGTCGAGATGACCAGGGACCGCAAGCTCAAGGTGTCGAGGGCCGAGGCGGTGTCGCGCATCACCGCCGACCACCTCGACTCGGTCCTGCACCCGCAGTTCGCCGACGGTGCCCGCACCGTGCTGACCACCGGCCTTCCCGCCTCGCCCGGAGCGGCGGTGGGCAGGGCCTACTTCACCGCCGACGGTGCCGCCGAGGCGGCCCAACGGGGCGAGCAGGTGGTGCTGGTCCGCAGCGAGACGTCACCCGAGGACATCCACGGCATGGCCGCCGCCGAGGGCATCCTCACCGCCCGGGGCGGTCTGGTGAGCCACGCCGCCGTCGTGGCCCGGGGCTGGGGGAAGCCGGCGGTGTGCGGAGCCGAGGCCGTGCGCATCTCTGGTGCGTCCTTCTCGGTGGGGGACGTCACGGTGCACGAGGGCGACGTGGTGTCGCTCGACGGCAGCACCGGCCAGGTCGTGCTGGGCGCCGTGCCGCTCCAGGTGGGGTCGGTCCCCAAGGAGTTCGACACCATCCTGTCGTGGGCCGACGAGATCCGAGCCGGCCACCTGGCGGTGCGGGCCAACGCCGACACCGGCACCGACGCCAAGCGGGCCCGTGCGTTCGGCGCCGAGGGCATCGGGCTGTGCCGGACCGAGCACATGTTTCTCGGCGAGGACCGGCTTCCCGTCGTGCGGGAGATGATCCTGGCGGCGACGCCCGAGGCCGAGGAAGCGGCGCTGGAGAAGCTACGGGTGGTGCAGAAGGCCGACTTCCTCGAGGTCCTCGAGGCCATGGACGGCCTGCCCGTCACCATCCGCCTCCTCGACCCTCCCCTGCACGAGTTCCTGCCCGACATCGAGGAGCTGGTGGTCAAGCAGGCCACCACCGGGCTCACGCCGGCCGAGGAGGAGCTCCTCGCCGCCGCCCGCTCGTGGGACGAGGTCAACCCCATGCTGGGCACCCGTGGCGTGCGCCTCGGTGTGGTGAAGCCGGGCCTGTACGCCATGCAGGTGCAAGCGCTCCTGGAGGCGGCCGCCGAACGGGCGGAGGCCAAGGGCCACCCCGTGGTGGAGATCATGATCCCCCTCACCATCGGCCGCGAGGAGCTGGCCCTGGCCCGGGGCTGGGTCGAGGCCGCCGTCGCCGAGGCCGGCGTCGACACCGGGCGCCGGCGGCTGGAGGTCACCATCGGCACCATGATCGAGACGCCGCGGGCGGCGCTGCGGGCGGACGAGATCGCCGAGGAGGCCGACTTCTTCTCCTTCGGCACCAACGACCTCACCCAGATGACGCTGGGCTTCAGCCGCGACGACGTCGAGGGGCGCATCATGGGCCCCTACCTCGAGCAGGGGCTGCTTGCCCGCAACCCGTTCGAGACCGTCGACGCCAATGGGGTGGGCGAGCTGGTGCGCCTGGCGGTGGAGCGGGGCCGTGCCACCAAGCCCGGGTTGAAGCTCGGGGTGTGCGGCGAGCACGGGGGCGACCCGGAGTCGATCAGCCTGTTCTACGACGCCGGGCTCGACTACGTCTCCTGCTCGCCCTACCGGGTGCCCATCGCCCGCCTGGCCGCCGCCCAGGCGGTGCTGGGCGCCGACAAGGGGACGACGGCGGGCGACACCCGGTAACGCCCATCACCGTCCGAGTCGACGCACCCAGTCGTGTCCCCTCTCGTCCTCGCCGCCGAGGCGTCGTCGGATCCCTTCGCCCGGTTCGAGGTGGAGCCGTGGCAGTGGGCCGCCTTCGTCGCCCTGGTGGCGACGCTGCTCGTGGCCGACCTCCTCATCGTCCACCGCACCGCCAAGGAGGTCAGCTTCAAGGAAGCGGCGATCGAGAGCGGGGTGTGGATCACCATCGGCCTCTCGTTCACCCTGGTCGTCCTGGTCTGGCAGGGAGGGCAGGCCGGTGGTGAGTACCTCGCCGGCTACCTGATCGAGAAGAGCCTCTCGATCGACAACGTGTTCGTGTGGGCCGTCCTGCTGTCGTATTTCGGCGTGCCCAAGCAGTACCAGTTCCGCGTGCTGTTCTGGGGCGTCTTCGGCGCCCTGGTGCTGCGAGCCATCTTCATCTTCGCCGGCGTGGCGCTGATCGAGCGCTTCGACTTCGTGCTCTACGTCTTCGGCGGGCTGCTGTTGTACTCGGCCTACAAGATCTCCCGCCACGACGAGTCGCAGGTCCATCCCGAGACCAACCTCGTCCTGCGGACGGTGCGCAAGCTGGTGCCGTCGACGTCGGAGTACGACGGCCAGAAGCTGTTCACCAGGAGCCAGGGGCGCCTGGTGGCGACGCCCTTGTTCGCCGTCCTGCTCATGGTGGAGGCCACCGACGTCATCTTCGCCGTCGACTCCATCCCGGCGATCCTGGCGGTCAGCCGGGAGCCGTTCATCGTGTTCAGCTCCAACGCCTTCGCCATCCTCGGCCTGCGGGCGCTGTACTTCTGCCTGGCCGGCATGGCTGGCAAGTTCCGCTACCTGAACATCGGCCTGGCCGTGATCCTGGCCTTCGTCGGCGTCAAGATGCTCCTGTCCGAGGTCTACCACCTGCCCACCTGGGCCTCGCTGGCGGTGATCGTCACGGTGCTGACGGTGACCATCGTGGTGTCCCTGCGGGCCGACCGGCGGGAGGCCGTCGGCTCGTAGGACGCACGAACAGCGAGGCGCCGGGCGCCGGTACCTTGTGGCTGGATGGGTATCGCCGACGAGGACATCGAGCGGGTCCGGGCGGCCACCGACCTGGCCGCCGTCGTCGGCGAGCACGTGGCCCTGCGCCGCTCGGGCACGCGGTGGGTGGGCCTGTGCCCGTTCCACACCGAGCGGACGCCCTCGTTCTCGGTCAACGCCGAGCTGGGCTTCTACTACTGCTTCGGGTGCGCGGCCAAGGGCGACGCCATCACCTTCGTCCGGGAGATGCAGCACCTCGACTTCGTGGCCGCCGTCGAGCTGCTGGCCGGGCGGGCCGGCATCGAGCTGCGCTGGGACAACACCCGGGAGGGAGGCGAACGCCGGCGCCGGTCGCACCTGGTGGAGGTGCTTGGCCGGGCGGTGGAGTGGTACCACGAGCGGCTGCTCACCGCGCCCGACGCCGCTGCCGCCCGTGGATACCTGCGGTCCCGGGGCTACGACGGTGAGGTGGTCCGCCGGTTCCGCCTGGGCTGGGCCCCCGAGGGGTGGGACACCCTGTGCCGGGCGCTTTCGCTTTCGACCGAGGTGGCGGGCGACACCGGCCTGGGGTTCGTCAACCAGCGGGGGAAGCTCCAGGACAGCTTCCGGGCCCGGGTCCTGTTCCCCATCTTCGACGCCAGAGGCGACCCCGTGGCCTTCGGTGGACGAATCCTTCCCGAAGGCCGGGGCCCGAAGTACAAGAACTCGCCGGCGACGGCGATCTACGACAAGAGCGAGGTGCTCTACGGGCTCAACTGGGCCAAGTCGGAGGTGGTCGAGCACGGCGAGGTGGTGGTGTGCGAGGGCTACACCGACGTGATCGGGCTGGTCACCGCCGGCGTGGGCCGGGCCGTGGCGACGTGCGGGACGGCGATGACCGAGCGCCACGTGGCCACCCTGCGGCGATTTGCCCCGCGCATCGTGCTGGCCTTCGACGCCGACAGCGCCGGCCAGGGCGCCGCCGAGCGTGTCTACGGGTGGGAGCGGCGCCACGAGGTCGATGTGGCCGTGGCCGCCCTGCCCGCTGACGCCGACCCCGGCGAGCTGGCCCGCACCGACCCCGAGGCCCTGCGCCACGCGGTTGCCCAGGCGGCCCCGTTCCTGGCCTTCCGGCTGGAGCGGCTCCTGTCGGGGGCGCCGCTGGCGACGGTGGAGGCCCGGGCACGAGTGGCCGAGGAGGCGCGCGAGCTCATCGCCGAGCACCCCGACCAGATCGTGCGGGAGGACTACGCCACCAAGGTGGCGGTGCGCCTCGACGTCCGGCCCGAGCACCTGCTGCGGGGCCAGGGCCGCGGCCGGGTGGGGCGGCCGGAACCTCGTGCGGCCCCAACCCGTCGGGCCGAGACCCTCTCCCTGCTGGCGCTGAACCTGGCCGTGCACCAGCCCCACGCCGTGGCCGACGGCCTGCACGAGGTGCTCTTCGCCGACCCACTCGAGCGGAGCGCCTACCAGGCGCTGGCGTCGTCGCCGACGTTTCGGGAGGCGGTGGAGACCGCCGAGCCGGAGGCGGCCGAGCTGCTCCACCAGCTGGCGGCCGACGACGTGGCCGACGTCGACCCGGGCGACGTGGTGGCGATGCTGGTCCACGATGCCGTCGCCCGTCTCCTCCGCCGGCTCGACGCCGACGCCCGCACCTCCGGTGGGCCGCCGGTCGACCCCAACCTCATCGGTTGGCTCAAGCCGCGCCAGGAAGACCTTCTCGACCACGCTCGCCGCTCAGAGGCGGTGGGCCAGTTGCTACCCTTCCTGGTGGCGCGGGCCGAGGAGGGGACATGACCACCAGCACCCCCATGCCCCCTCCACAGGGGCTACCGGTCGACGAGCTCCGCCGGCTGATCGCCGTCGGGAAGACCAAAGGCACCATCACCGTCGACGAGGTGCTGATCGCCCTGGGTTCGCCCGAGCCCACGCCCCGGTTCATCGAGGCCATCACCGAGTTGCTCGAGGGCGAGGGCATCCACGTCGACCCCGAGGAGCCCGTCCCCGAGGTGGCGCCGCCGTGCCCCCCGCCGCCGGCCGCCACCCGCCCGCCGCCCGTGCCCCTGCGCCGGCCGCTGCCCAAGAAGCGAGGTCCTCGAGCGGCGGACAGCGAGACGACCGACACCGGCGCCCGGTCCCGGGCGACCACGTCCGACCCTGTGCGCATGTACCTCAAGGACATCGGCCGCGTACCGTTGCTGACCGCCGCCGAGGAGGTCGCCCTGGCCAAGCGGATCGAGCGGGGCATCGAGGCCACCCAGCGGCTGCGCAGCGACGACGCCGAGCTGGCACCGGCGGCACGCGCCGCCCTCGTGGCCGCCGAAGCGGACGGTGACGACGCCCGCAAGGTGCTGATCCAGTCCAACCTCCGCCTGGTGGTGTCGATCGCCAAGCGCTACCTGGGGCGGGGCATGCACTTCCTCGACGTGATCCAGGAGGGCAACCTCGGGCTGATGCGGGCGGTGGAGAAGTTCGACCACACCCGGGGGTTCAAGTTCTCGACCTACGCCACCTGGTGGATCCGCCAGGCCATCACCCGGGCCATCGCCGACCAGGCACGCACCATCCGCATCCCGGTGCACATGGTGGAGACCATCCAGAAGGTCATGCGAGTCCAGCGCCAGATGCTCCAGGAGCTCGAGCGCGAGCCCAGTGCCGAGGAGGTCGCCGAGAGAGTCGGCCTGACGCCGGCGAGGGTCCGCGAGATCCAGCGCATCTCCCAGGACCCGCTGTCGCTCGACTCTCCGGTGGGGGAGGAGGACGACACCAGCCTGAGCGACTTCATCGAGGACCTGCGGGCCGAGGTGCCCGCCGACATGGCGATCCGGGAGTTGCTGGTCGAAGCGGTGGAGGAGGCGCTGGAGGAGCTCAGCGAGCGGGAGCGAGAGGTCGTGCGGCTCCGCTTCGGCCTGGACCCCCAGGGCCAGGCCCGCACGCTCGAGGAGGTCGGCCAGAAGTTCGGCGTCACCCGCGAGCGCATCCGTCAGATCGAGTCGAAGACCCTGGCCAAGCTGCGCCACCCCCAGCGCAGCCAGAAGCTCCGGGATTACCTGGGCCCCTGAGGGGGCCCCCGCTCAGACGGGAGGCCCTCCGATGGGGCGATCGTCGGGGAACGGCCGGACTGGGGGCGGGCGGGGCGGAAGGTCCGAGAGCGACCCGGCGGGAGGAGGGCCGGGCGGCAGGTCGGACCGCGTGCGGTCGGCGGAGTCGGGACCGGCCTGCTGGCCGTTGGTGCCCTGTTGCTCGTCGACCACCTCGTCCACGACGTCCTTGGCCCTACCGACCCGCTCCTCGACGGCCTCCTTGACCTGCTCGATCTTCGGCTCGACGACCTCCTTGACCCGTTCGACCTGCTCGTCGACGATGGCCCGAGCCTTGTCGGCGGTGGTCTCGTAGGCGTCGCTGCGCCTCACCCGATCGAGCAGGTCGCTCAACTGTTCGTAGCGAGCGCGGCCGGCCTTGGCGCCGAGGTAGTAGCCGGAGCCGAAGCCGAGGAGATAGCCGAGTCGGAAGCGCATGGTGTTGTTGTAACCGGTTGCGGCGACCGGCAACCTCGACTGCCTACCAATCGGCTACCCGCCGGCGCCCAACAGGTCGGCCAGGTCGGTGACCTGATCGTCGGGCGGGATGGAGATGGCCACGTCTGCGCCGAAGTCGAAGTACTCGAGCTGGATCCGTTGGTGACCACCGCCGCCGCCCGGGAGCCGGTGCTCGTAGGCGAGCTGACGTACCCGGTCGTCGTCGTCGAGGTCGACCTCGACGGCGAGCTCGCCGCCGCCCAGGCTGGCGACGAACTGCTCGAACGCCCGGCGGTCGGTCATGGCGCCGGTGTCCTCCACCGCCTTGCGCAGGTCGACCCTGGCCCGCAGGCGCGTGGTGGGGGTGCCCCTGACCTCGCCGGCGCCCACCTCTTCGACCGAGCCCTCCACCACGCCGGCAAGGAAGGCGAGCTGGGCCTTGGGGTCGTTGGAGGTGAGGCCCGACAGCCGGGTCATGTCCATCCCGGTCACCGATTCCAGGGCGGCGGGGTCGATGCGGACCCACGGCGTCGGCGCTCCCACCATGGTGGCGAAGAAGGGCGACCGCACGTACGAGACCGCACCGTCGACGACGCTCTCCATCTCGCCGTCGACGTCGTCCACCCCGCCATGGCGCAACAAGTTGCTGAGGTCGGAACGGGAGGAGGCCTGCTGGTTCTCGAAGTCGATCTCCCCCTCCCCGCCGAAGGTGACGGCACCACTGCCGGGCCCGCCCATGTCGACGACCGTGGCCACGAAGGTGGTGCGGGCGCTGCCGGCGGCGATGGTGGCCGCCGGGGCGGCGGCGAGCCGGTCTTCGGGCGTGGCCGCCGCCGAGCCGTCGGGCGTCGTGGCCACCTCTCCTTCACCGGTGGCGTCACCAGCAGGAGACGTCGGGGGAGCGGGGTCGTTGGAGCCGCAGCCGGCGGCCACGAGCAGCACGCTGGCGATGGCAAGGGGAGCGAGGCGGAGGAAAGGGCGCATGCGGAGCTCCTTTGGAGCAGTCGGCGAGGGCTCCGGGGGAGCGAGGGCGGGCCCGGCCGGCGGCGCGTCCCGCGGTACGCAGAGTATCCCGGTGCGGGCGTCCACCGGTCAACGCCGATGTGATTTCGAGCCCACCTCGGGGATACTGGGCAGATGGCAGGCGACGACGGCGCCGTGCAGCGGATGGGCCGGAACGCGCGGCGGGTGGCGGTGGCGGTGGCGGGGGCCGCCCTGATCATCGTCGGCATCGCCCTGCTGGTCCTGCCCGGGCCCGGCATGGTCGTCATCGTGGCCGGGTGTGCGGTGCTGGCCACGGAGTTCCCGTGGGCCAAGTCATGGCTGGCCGCAGCGCGGAACCGTGCCCGCGGCGCCGGAGACGTCCTGCGCCAGCGGGCCCGCCGGATGGGCGACTGAGCGCCCGGCGCCGGCTCGTGGCTCGCTCCTACTACGACGTTCTCGGGGTGTCTCCGACCGCCAGCGCGGACACCATCCGACGCGCCTACCGGGGCGGCGCCCGTGAGCTGCATCCCGACCGCCGGACGGGCGCCTCGCCGGAGGACTCGGCCGCCGCCGCCCGTGCCATGCAAGAGCTCAACGAGGCGTGGGGGGTGCTGGGCGACCCCGCCCGGCGGTCTGAC
>JAHWKL010000179.1 GCA_019347915.1 Actinomycetota bacterium | reverse complement strand
CGAGGAAGAAGACGGTCAGCGTGAGGGTGGCGTCCTGGTCCCCCGTGCCGGCGGCCGCCAGGTGGCTGGTGCTGGCGTAGATGCCGACCTGCGTGCCGTGGTCGCTCACCCGGCCGCGTTCGTACTGCCAGTGGCCGGCACCATCGTCGACGTCGGTGACGCTGTCCGGGTACAGCGTCAGCTCCAGTGGGGCCGGCCCCGTTCCGTTGTCCGACTGCGGGCCGTTCCCTGACTGCGGGAAGGCCGGCCCTGCCGAGCCTGGGCGGGGTGGTGGTTCGGCCCCGTGACCGCCACTGGTAGGGGTCCGGCCGGCGTACATGACGCGACGGTACGGGGCGGCTTGTCCCGCCGACCAGGGACAAGTGTCCCGACCGGGCCGGGAACCTCAGGACGGCCTGACGTGGCTGCCCGGCCCCGACGGCGGCGTGGCGCCCGCCCCGCCCCCACCCCTGCCCGTTCTGGCCCCTGCAGCGGGACGTTTTCCCGGCGTTTCTGGGGCCAGAACGCTGAGGCGGCGGGGCGTTCGAGGCGGTGGCCGCGGCGGTGGATGACGATCAGAGGTTGCCGGCGATGAGCGCCACCCCGAACAGGGCGAAGAGCACCGCCGAGCCCGTTCGCAGCACCCGCTCCGGCAGGCGCGTCCCCAGCACCCGGCCGGCGAGCACGGCCAGGACGCCGCTGGCCACGATGCCGAGCGTCGCCCCCACCCAGGTGAGCACCGGATCGCCCTGCGCCGCCAGCGTCGACGTGGCGAGCATGGTCTTGTCACCCAGCTCGGCGACGAACATGGCGCCGGCCACGGCCAAAAAGACCGACGACCGACCCTCGACCACGGAGCCGGCCTCGGCGCCGGCGCCGGCCTCGGCGTCTCCCCAAAGCAGAGTCCACACGGCCAGGGCCAGGAACAAGATGCCGCCGCCGATGCCGATCTGACGGGTCGGCAAGCCGAACCCAGCACACCCCCGATCGTGACCGACAGGAGGTTGGCGGCGGCGTAGGCGGCGACGGTCCCGGCGAGCACGGGCCCGAGGCGGTGGCGAGCGCCCAGGCCCAGGGCCACGAGCTGCGTCTTGTCGCCCAGCTCGGCCACGAACACCAGGCCCAGGGCAGCCAGCAGCGATCTCATCGAGCTCCTCGTGCTCCCGCCCCGAGCCGGGTGCTCGGCCGGCGCCAGCTTGCCTCTGGTGGAGGCGTGGGCCACCGTAGGCGGCCGTTGGACGAGACCGGGACCGACGGGGACCCGACGACGAACCGGGTGGCGTCCTGGCGAAGGAGGCCGGCGGCGAGGGAGGGCACCATGGCCAGTGAGGCGAGTGAGGCGGGTGAGGCGGGTGAGGCCGGGACGGCGGCGTTCGAGGCCCTCGTGGCTGACCTCGAGTACCCCATGTTCGTGGTCACCGCCGCCGCCGACGGCCGCCGAGCCGGGTGCATGGTCGGCTTCGCCACGCAGTGCAGCTTGGCGCCCGCCCGGCTGCTGCTGTGCATCTCGAAGCGCAACTTCACCTTCGATGTCGCCGCCCGCGCCGCCGTTCTGGTCGTGCACTTCCTCGGGGGAGAGGACCTGGAGGTGGCCCGGCTGTTCGGCGGTGAGACGGGCGACCAGGTCGACAAGTTCGCCCGGTGCCGCTGGCAGCCGGGCCCGGGCGGCGCCCCGGTCCTCGAGGCGGGTCGGGGATGGATCGCCGGCAACGTGCTCGAGCACGTGCCGTTCGGCGACCACGTGGGCTTCGTGGTGGAGCCCTTCACCGGGCACGTCGGCGACGCCGGTACGCCGCAGCTCGGCTTCCAGGCCGTCCGTGACCTTCAGCCGGGCCACGGGGCGTAGAGTGGCGGCGACGACCGGGCCGGCCATGAGCCTCGGGCTCGCCTCCGGGCGCTTGGAGCTGCATCCTGGCCGACCCGTCCTCATGGGGGTGGTCAACACCAGCCCCGAGTCGTTCTCCGACGGGTCCGACCATCCCGGCCTGCAGGCCCAGGTCGCCGCCGCCCTCCAGCAGGTGGAGGCGGGAGCGGCCCTGGTCGACGTGGGCGGCGAGTCAGGCGTCACCAACCTGGCCCCCATCCCGGTGGAGGAGGAGGTCCGGCGGGTCGTGCCGCTGGTCGAGCGCCTCGTCGGGCACGGCGTCGTGGTCTCGGTCGACACCTGGAAGCCGACCGTCGCCCGGGCCGCCCTGGATGCGGGCGCGGCGATGGTCAACGACGTCAGTGGCTTGGCCGACGTCGGGGTGGCCAGGGCGTGCGCGGCGGCGGGAGCGGGCCTGGTGGTCATGCACACCCGGGCCAAGCCCAAGCGCAAGGACTTCCCCGGCTACGACGACGTCGTCGCCGACGTCGTCGACTTCCTCGCCGAGCGGATCGACGTCGCCATCGAGAACGGCGTCGGGCTCGATCAGGTGGTCGTGGACCCGGGCCCCGACTTCGCCAAGACGCCGGCGGAGACGGTCACCGTGCTGCGGGCACTGCCGGTGCTGCACCGCTTCGGACGGCCCGTCCTGCTGGCCGTGTCCCGGAAGGACTTCGTCGGCGCGCTGACCGGGCGCCGGCCCCGGCGACGGCTCGCCGGCACGTTGGCCGCCATCGAGGCCGGGGTCCGGGCCGGCGCCACGATCCTGCGGGTGCACGACGTGGCCGCGGTGGCGGACTACCTGCGGGTGCGGGCGGCGCTGGCCGGCGAGGCGGAGGTCCCGGCCCATCTCCACCTGCCCGAGGCCCTCCGCCGGGAGCGTCCCCGTGCCGGGGAGGAGACGCAGGCTTGAACCAGGCGGGGTGCGGGCCGGCGGGGGTGGTAGTTGTGGGTGGTGGCCGGCGAGGAGGCGGACGTCGATGGGGTCGACCAGCTGTACGAGCTGGAGCCGGGGCAGTTCGTCGCCGCTCGCGACCGCCTGGCGCGAGCGCTCAGGGCTGCCGGTGATCGTGAGGCGGCCACGGCGGTCAGGGGCCTGAGACGGCCCACCCTGGTGGCGTGGGCCCTCAACCAGGTGGCACGGGCGCGGGCCGAGGAGGTGGCCGAGCTCATCGACGCCGGCGCCGCCGTCGGCCGGGCGCAGGCGCAGGCCATGGGAGGTGGCGCCTCCACCGAGCTGCGAGCGGCGACCCGCCGGCGCCGGGAGCTCACCTCCACACTCGCTCGTGCGGCGGCCGACCTCGCCGGCGCCAACCACCACGACGAGGCGGTCGCCACCCTCGACGCCGCCAGCCTCGATCCCGAGGTGGCGGAGCTCCTGCGACGGGGCCGGCTCACCAGAGCGCTGCCGCCGCCGTCGGGCTTCGGCATGGCCGCCATGCCGGAGCCGGCGCAGGAGCCGGCTCTGGAGCCGAAGGCAGCCGACGCCTCGGTGGCGCATGAACCGCCGGATGTCGGCCTGGAGCCGCTCCGCCGGGACCTGGACCGGGCCGAGGAGGCGGTCGCCGGGGCGGAGGCGTTGGTCGCCGGCGCCGAGGAGGCGGTCGCCGGCGCCGAGGACCAGGTCCGGCGAGCCGAGGAGGCGCTGGCGGAGGCACGCACCGGCCTGCACGCCGCCGGCGCCGAGCTCGACGGCGCCGTCGCCCACCGGGAGCGGGCCAGGGCGGCGCTGGAGGAGGCCGAGTCGGGGCGGCGGCGCGGGTGACGGCGAGGCGGCGGGCGTGCTCGAGACCGCGCCCACCGGGGCTCGTGCCCGGCCTGGTGCGCGAGCATGGCGTGTGGGCACGAGGACGCCAGGGCGCCGGGCGCACCGGTCACCACTGAGTGAGGTGGGCCCCGAGCCCGACTACCGGTTCTCGATGGCCAACGAGCGCACCTTCCTGGCCTGGATCCGCACCGCGCTGGCGCTCGACGCCGCGGGGATCGGCGTGGTGAAGCTGCTGCCGCCCCTGGCGGTGCCCTTCGCCCGGGAGGCCCTCGGCATCATCCTGCTCGTGCTGGGCACGGTCGTGGCGGCGACGAGCTACCGGCGGTGGAGAGAGGCCGAGCGGGCCATGCGCACCGCCGAGCCCCTCCCCCACCATGCCCTCCCCGGT
>JAHWKL010000178.1 GCA_019347915.1 Actinomycetota bacterium | reverse complement strand
GACCAGCACCACGGTGCGGCCGGAGAGCTCGCCGGGGATGGACGTCACCGCCTCGGGCATCACCGGGCGCAGCCCGATGTCGTCACGGTAGAAGGCCACGTCGAGCGTGCCCAGCGGGACGTCGACGTCCTCGATGGAGCGGAAGATGTCGACCAGCGCACGGGCCAGGGGCACCCCGCCCGTCTGCAGCCCGATCACCACCACCTCGTCGAGGCCGGCGTTGCGCTCGATGACCTCGTGGGCGATGCGGGTGAGGGCCCGGCGCACGTCGTCGGCGTCCATGACCCGGGTGCGGGCAACGAAAACGCCCCCGTAGGGGGGCGTGATCTTGCGCTCACGTTCGGCCACTGCAGCTCCCTGTCCGTACGGGCCTCACAGGACCCGCTTCACGGTCAGACCCCGAGGTTAACAGCCGGCGGGCTCCCCGGCCTGGTTTGGCCGGCAGCCCGTGGCAGGTCGGGTGGCCACGTGACAGCTCCGATGTTCTGGCGGCGAGAACGGTGCGCTTTCCGCACCGCTTCCGCCGCCAGAAGGAGGGGTCGGCGGCCGAGCGCAGGGCTCGCGCCGGGAGCTGAGCTCAGCCGGTGCCGGCGGGCTCCCCGGCGGCGTGCGCAGTGTCCCCGGGCTCGTGCCCCGAGGCCGGCCGCAAGCTGGGGGCGATCTTGCCCAGCATGCCGTTGACGAAGCGGCCGGAGTCATCGGTCGAGTAGCGCTGGGCCAGCTCCACCGCCTCGGAGATGACCACCCCGGTGGGCACGTCGGGGCGGTGGCTGAGCTCGTAGAGGGCCATGCGCAACAGGGTGCGGTCGAGCACCGGCATCCGCTCGATGGTCCACCCCCGGGCGTGGCCGGTGATGAGGGCGTCGAGCTCGGCCCGGTGCTCGGCCACGCCGGCCACGACGTCGACGGCGAAGGGGTCGGGCGGGACCGGAAGCGACTGGAGCACGGCGCCGGGCTCGCAGTCCTTGGCCTCGGCCTCGTAGAGCAGGGAGAGGGCCCGCTCCCGGGCCTCTCGCCGGCGGGCGCCGAGGCCGTCGGGTGACGCCCGCCGGCGAGCCCTGGCCTCAGGCACGGGTCAGGTACTGACCGCTGCGGGTGTCCACCTTGATGCGGTCACCGGGGTTGACGAACAGGGGCACGTTCACGGTGAGGCCAGTCTCCAGCGTGGCCGGCTTGCGGCCACCGGACACGCGGTCGCCCTGAAAGCCGGGCTCGGTGTCGGTGACGGCCAGCTCGACGGCGGCGGGCAGGTCGACGCCCACGATCTCGGTGCCGTACATCTGCAGGACGACGTTGGACCCCTCGACCAGGTACTCGGCTGCGCCCTCCAGGGCGCTCGGGGGCACGGTCATCTGGTCGTAGGAGGCGTTGTCCATGAAAATCAGGTCGTCGCCCTCGCGGTAGAGGTACTGCATCTCCCGCTTGTCGATGACCGCCCGCTCGACCTTCTCGGCGGAGCGGAAGGTGCGGTCGACGACCGCCCCGGTGCGGGTGTTCTTGAGGGTGGTGCGGACGAAGGCGCCGCCCTTGCCCGGCTTGACGTGCTGGAAGTCGACGACCTGGAACAGGCCCTCGGGTAGGTCGAGGGTCATGCCCGTCTTGAGGTCGTTGGTGGTGATGCTCATGGCAGTTCGGGGTCCTTGGGCGCGAGGGTCAGCAGGCGACAGCCTTCGGCGGTGACCACGACGGTGTCCTCGATGCGCACGCCCCCGTGCTCGGGGAGGTAGACGCCGGGCTCCACGGTCACGACGTGGCCGGGCACCAGGGTAGCAGTGGAGGCGGACGAAACCCGGGGCTCCTCGTGGATATCGAGGCCCACCCCGTGGCCGGTGCTGTGCAGGAAGGCGTCACCCCATCCCGCTTCCTCGATGACCTGGCGGCAGGCACGGTCGACGTCGGCGCACTCGACGCCGGCGACGACGGAGCGGACCCCGGCCGCCTGGCTTTCCGCCACCACCTCGAGCATGCGCTGCTGGGTGGGCGTGGGCGTGCCCACCATGGTGGTGCGGGTCATGTCGGAGCGGTAGCCGTCGACGGTGGCGCCGAAGTCGACCACCACCAGGTCGCCGTCCACGATGCGACGGGGGCCGGGACGGGCGTGGGGCTTGGCGCCGTTGGGCCCCCCGGCCACGATGGTCTCGAAGCTCGCCCCCTCGGCACCGAGCCGGCGCACCTCGGTGTCGAGCTCGAGGGCGAACTCGGCCTCGGTCGGGCCCTCCCCCAGCCGGTGGCGCACGGCGGCGATGGCGGCGTCGGCGATGGCGGCGGCGGCGGCCATGCGGGCCACCTCGCCGTCGTCCTTCACCTGGCGCAGGTCCTCCACCAGCGACTCGGTGGGCACCAGCTCGGCGTCGGGGAACCACTCGCCGGCGTAGCGCCGTTGCGCCGCCCAGCTCACGTGGGCGGCCTCCAGCCCCAGCCGGCGCACGCCGGTGGCGGCGGCCGACAGCGCCTCCTGCTGGGCGCCGCTGGTCAGGCCGATCTCGAGCTGAGCATCCACCCCCGCCGCGTCCAGTTGCTCGGCGGCCTGGTCGCGGTAGCGCCCGTCGGTGACCAGCAACAGCTCGCCGGGCAGCACCAGCAGCAGCCCCGCCGAACCGGTGAACCCGGTCAGGTAGCGAAGGTTGGCCAGCTCGGTCACCATCAGGGCGTCGCAGCCCGCCTCTGCCAGTCGCTCCCGCAGCCGCCGGGCCCGGGCGGCCATGTCCATGGGCGGCATCCCCACCGCCGGCGTCGTGATCGTGGTCATCGCTTCAAGAGCCTCCTCACCGCGTCGACGGCCAGGGCATAGCCGTGCCCACCGAACCCGGAGATCGAACCGGTGGCCACCGGCGCCACCACCGAGGTGTGACGCCAGGGCTCGCGGGCGTTGGGATTGGACAGGTGCAGCTCGACGGTGACGCCGTCGAAGGCGGCGAGGGCGTCGTGCAGCGACCAGGCGTAGTGGGTGAGGGCGCCGGGGTTGACGATGATCGCGGCGCAGCGTCCCCGGGCACCGTGGATGGCCTCGACCAGGTCGGCCTCGGCGTTCGACTGGAGGTGCTCGAGCTCGAGCTCGGCCGCCTCAGCCGCCGCTGTGGCCGTGCGCACGTGGTCGTCGAGGGTCTCGGTGCCGTACACCTCCGGCTGGCGGTCCCCCAGCAGGTTGAGGTTGGGCCCGTGCAGCAGCAGCACGACGGGGCGGGCGCCGGCGCCGGCGCCGCTCACGGCTGCCCCCCTGGCGTTCTTTGTCGGATCGACCACCGCCACGGTGGTCCAGTCGACAAAGAACGAGGAGGGGCATGGGTCGGGGCAGGGGTCGGGGCAGGGATCGGGGCAGGGGCAGGGGTCGGGCTCACGAGACGGCCTCCAGGGCGGCGTCGACGGCGGGGGACGGCACCCCACGCACCACTTCCACGCCGGCGGGACCGTCGAGGACGAAGGTGACGCCCTCCACCGCCTTCTTGTCCCGGGCGAACAGGCGCACCAGCTCCTGCTTGTCGGTGCCCGCCGGCAGGGTGGTGGGCAGGCCGTAGGCCTCGACGACCTCCCGGTGCTCGGCCAGCCGGTGGGCGTCGATGCGCCCGAGGGCGTGAGCCAGCTCGGCGGCGAAGACCAGGCCCACCGCCACCGCCTCGCCGTGGCGCAGCCCGTAGCCGCCGGCGGTCTCGAGGGCGTGGGCCAGGGTGTGGCCGTAGTTGAGGGTGGCCCGCCGGCCGGACGCCCCTTCCCGCTCGTCGGACGAGACCACCTCGGCCTTCACCCGCACGCACGCCGCCACCTGCTCCGGCAGCGACAGGTGGAGCAGGTCCTCGACGCCGAGGAACCGGTACTTGGCCATCTCCCCCAGGCCGCTGCGCCGTTCGCGCTCGGGCAGGGTGGCGAGCACGTCGGTGTCGCACAGCACCGCCGCCGGCTGCCAGAACGCCCCCACCAGGTTCTTGCCGGCGGGCAGGTCCACGCCGGTCTTCCCTCCCACGGAAGAATCCACCATGGCGACCAGGCTCGTGGGCACCTGGACGACGGGAACAAGAT
>JAHWKL010000177.1 GCA_019347915.1 Actinomycetota bacterium | reverse complement strand
CGCCATCTCGGGATCGGGGCCGACGAGGCGGGGGGTGCCGGGGATGGCGACCCGTCCGGCGGCGGCGGAGGCAACCACGGCGCCGAGCCCGCCGGCGAGGGCCACGGCCAGGCTCTCGGACCAGCCGTCGAGGGTGGGAGCGCCGGCCCACGCCCACGTGCCGGGAGCGACGACGAGCCACGTCCCCACTGCCACCGCCGGGAGGCCGGCCAGGAGGGGCCCATCGTCGTGGTCGTGGGCCCCCGCCGGGCCGGCCCGGCCCCACGCGTCGTCACGCCCTCGGGCCAGGGCCACGGCCGCCAAGGTGGCAGTGACCACGACGAGCGCCACCAACGTCAGGCGGACGGGCTGGGGGTCGGCGACCAACGTCGTGGTCAGCGCCGCCGCGCCGGGGACGGCGCTGAGGGCGGCGAGCGGGGTGAGCGCCACCGCGGTCACCACGGCCGAGGCCGCCAGCAGCCACGCGGCAGGCAGGCCACCCGAGGGCAGGCCGGCGGGCACGGCGGTGTCGGCGGCGGCGGCGGCCAGGGCCAGCAAGGCCAGGGCCACCACCAGGGGCCGGAGGCCGTCGGACAGCCGGGCGGCCCAGGCGCCGGCGACCGCCACCGCCGCCAGGCCGAGGAGGACGGCCACGGCATCACCTTCGGGCCCGAGGGCGGCCACGGCCGGGATGCCGACAGCGAGGCCGACCGCCAGCAGGGGCGCCGCCACGGTCCGGGCTCGGAGGGCCCCGGCGACGGCAGCCACCACGGCGCCGACAGCGAGCAGGGCGGCGGTGGCCTGCCCGGGCAACTCGGCGGGGAGCAGCACGCCACCGGTCCCCGGAGCGGTGAGAAAGGCGCTCTCGGGCTGGGTCGCCGACAACCGGATGAGGCCGCCGGCGACCACCGCCATCCCCGCCAGTGCCAGGCCGCCGGCCAGCCCCTCGCCGTCACCCCGGCTGGTCACGGCGATCATTGTCGCCCCGGCCACCAGCAGGGCGGCGGCGAGGAGCAGCGACCCGGTGCCGGCGACGAGGGCCAGGCCGCCGGTGAGCAGCGTGAGCGCCACCGCACCGGCCACCGCCGACCGGCGCCGGACGGGGTGGCGCACCGAGGCGAGTAGGAGGGCGGCTCCCACTCCGGCGGGCCCGACCGGGCCGGCGGCGGTGAAGGGCCCGGCGACCACGTGCCCGACCAGGGTCACGACGACCCACAGCCCGGCGGCCGCCAGCGCCGCAGCCCGCACGGTGATCCGGGACGTCGCCGCTGCCTGCTCCACCGCCGCCGGATCGGGAGGAGCGGCGGCAGCAGCGGTGTCGGTCCCGCTGGGGACGCCGGCATCGTCGCCGGGGCCCGCCGCTTCCGGCGCCGGCTCCGGCCGGCGGCTCGGCCGGGGGCGGCGGGGGCGGTCCGGCGCCGGGACGGCGAGCGCCAGCACCGCACCCATCAACGGCACGAGGACGGCGGCGAGGAGAACGGCGGTCATCGGTTCAGACGCCGACCCGGCCGAGGGCCACGGTGACACCGAGCAGGCTGGCGACCACGCCGAGGGTGAGGGCCAGGCCGGCCGTGGCCTGCTGCCACCGCAGTGAGGCGATCCCCGCAGCCAGGGCCACGGCGGCGGCGGTCGCGCCCACGCGCAGGGCCAGCCCGGTGCCGTACTGCGGACCGGCCACGGCCACGGCAGCAGCGGGCCCGATGGCGAGGCCGACCACCAGGGCCGCCGGGGCCGGCACGAGGCGACGCAGCCCGCCCCCGCGGCGGGACGGCCTGTCCCTGCCGTCGCCGGTCACCGAGGCGGGCTCGTCGCCGTCGGCACCCGAGGGAGGAGAGGCCAGGAGCAGGGCAGCGGCGGCGAGCCAGGCGGCGGCGGCGGCGGCGGCGGGGCCCACCACGCCACCCGGGCCGAGCACCGACTGGGCGCCGGCCACCGCACCCAGCGAGGCGGTCCCCCACCGGGCGAGCACGGCCAGCCCGGCGAAGAGCACGGCCCCGACGGCGGCCGGGGAGGCCACCACCACCGCCAGCAGGGCCGCCAGAGCGGCGACGTGGCCGGTGGAGGAGAGCCCGAGGACGGCGGCGGCGCCGGCGGCGCTCAGCCGGAGGGGGCCGAGCGACGCGAGCGATCCTGGCCGAGCGGGAACGTCCGGGCCAGGTGGTTCCACGCGCACCCGGGGCAGACCTCGACGACGTAGGCGGCGCGTCCGAGGCTGCTGCGGGCCAGCCGCTGCAACTCGGTCTTGGTCGTCACGCACCGCCCGTTCGCCGGCAGCCTCGCCCCGAACACGTAGGTCACGAGTACGAGCTTTGCGGCGTCGCAGATTGGGCACTGCTGCGTCGACTCCTCTCCGACGTTGCGAGCCGCCCGCACCAGCTCCGGATGGGCGTCACACACCTCGTGGCGGCCCAGGCGGCCCTTGCGGAACTCCGAGATCACCGCCTGGCGAGCCAGACGGTAGTCGACCTCCCCCGGCACCCCGGCGGCGTCCCCTCCCGGCATCGGCACGCCCAACGGCACGCCGCAAGGGTAACGAAGCCGGCGCCGTCTCGGAGCGGCGACCTCCTTGCCGCGCCACGCCATCCCCTTCGCCGGCCAAAGGTTGTCGTTCGATATATCACCCCGATATATTGGGCCGGAGTGATCGAGCTGGCCATCCTCGGCATCCTCAAGGAGTCCGACCTCCACGGCTACGAGCTGAAAAAGCACCTGCGCAAGGTGCTCGGGCCGCTGTCGAACATCTCCTTCGGCTCCCTGTATCCCGCCCTGGCCCGGCTGGAGCGCGAGGGCGCGGTCACCATCGTCGAGTCGGGTCACGACGCCGCTCCACCCATGCCCATGACCGGCTCGCTCACCGGAGAGGCAGCGGCCTTCCGCTCCCGCCGGCGGCCGACCCGGGGCCCCCGGAACCGCAAGGTGTACGGGATCACGCCCGCCGGCGAGGCCCGCCTGGTCGAGCTCATGGCCGACCCGGCCGACGACGAGCGCAGCTTCGGCATGAAGCTGGCCTTCTTCCGGTGGTGCGACCGGCCCACCCGGCTCCGGCTCCTCGAACGCCGCCGAGCCAGCCTCCTCGACCGACTGGAGGAGACCCGCAAAGCCGTTGCGGCACGAGACCAGGACGACCCCTACGTCCGGGCGCTGATGGAGCACGACACCGAATCCACGATGAACGACATCGCCTGGATCGGCCGCTTGATCGCCAGGGAGACCGGCGACGAGGGGCTGGACAAGGAGACCACAGGAGGTCACCGATGAGCACGATCAAGCTCGCCATCGCCGGCGTGGGCAACTGCGCCAGCGCTCTGCTGCAGGGTCTGGAGCACTACCGCGACGCCGATGCCACCGAAAGCGTCCCAGGGCTCATGCACGTCGACCTGGGCGGCTACCACATCCGCGACGTCTCGCTCGTGGCCGCCTTCGACGTGGACGCGGCCAAGGTGGGCCTCGACGCCGGCAAGGCCATCTTCGCCAGCCAGAACAACACCCTGCGCTTCGCCTCCGTGGGGGAGCTCGGGATCAGCGTGCAGCGGGGACCGACCCTCGACGGGTTCGGCCGCTACTACCGCGAGGTCTGCGAGGAGAGCCCGGCCGAGCCGGTCGACGTGACCGACGCCCTGCGCCAGAGCGGGGCCGACGTCCTGGTGTCCTACCTTCCGGTGGGCGCCGAGAAGGCCCAGAAGCACTACGCCCAGGCCTGCCTCGACGCCGGCGTGGCCTTCGTCAACGCCATCCCGGTGTTCATCGCCAGCGATCCCGAGTGGGCAGCCCGCTTCGCCGACGCCGGTGTGCCCATCGTGGGCGACGACATCAAGAGCCAGGTGGGCGCCACCATCGTCCACCGCATCCTCACCCGGCTGTTCGAGAACCGGGGCATGGTCCTCGACCGCACGTACCAGCTCAACGTGGGCGGGAACATGGACTTCAAGAACATGCTCGAGCGCGACCGGCTCGAGTCCAAGAAGGTGTCGAAGACCCAGGCGGTCACCAGCGAGATCGACCGGAGGATCTCCGCCGACGACGTCCACATCGGCCCCTCTGACCACGTGCCCTGGCTCGACGACCGCAAG
>JAHWKL010000176.1 GCA_019347915.1 Actinomycetota bacterium | reverse complement strand
GGAGGTCGTCGGCGGCGGCCCGGGCGGTGGCCAGGGACACGGCCAGGATGGCGTTGGCGCCGAGGCGGGACTTGTCGTCGGTGCCGTCCAGGGCGATCAGCCCGTCGTCGAGGCCACGCTGATCGAGCGCGTCTCGGCCCACCACCTCGCCGGCGATCTCTCCCTGCACGTGCTCCACCGCTCGTTGCACGCCCTTGCCGCCGAAGCGGCTGCCGCCGTCACGGAGCTCGGCGGCCTCGTGACGCCCCGTCGAGGCCCCCGAGGGCACCAGAGCCCGCCCGTGGGCACCTGAGGCGAGGACGACCTCGGCCTCGACCGTGGGATTGCCCCGGGAGTCGAGGACCTCCCGGCCGTTCACGGAGGTGATCGTGCTGGATCCGTTGTGGCTGTTGTGGTCGATGTGGAAGAAGTTACACGGTCACCCTTCCCCGTCAGGTTTTCACCCGGCGCGGCGGGGGGTAGCGCGAACACATGACGGTGCACGATCCGCTGGGCCCACAACCGGAGAACCCCGACCAACCGCTCCCGCGACCCGGGGGGCCCGACGAGCCTCCCACGCCGCTCGTCCCCGACCCCAACCCGACGCCGGAGCCCACCCCGGCCGATCCCGGGCGGCCTCCGCCCACCGAGCCGGCGCCCATGTGAGCTCGGGTCGCCCCGTCCGGCGGCCGCAACCGGGCCCTTCGGGCGCACCCGGACGAAGGGCTACCAGGGTTCGCCCGAGGTGCGGCCCTTCCAGTAGCGCACGACCATGGTCACGTAGGTGATCACCACGCCGACGGCGGCGGCCACGAACAGCCACGTCACCAGGCCCAGGCCGCGGTCGGACTCCGCACAGTCGGCAGCGGCGGCGGCGCCAGCCTGGAAGGCGGGGGCCTCCACCACGTCCCCCTGGTACAGGACTCCATCGGGAGGCACAGCACCGGGATCGAACACCACCTGGTCCACCACGTCGGCGGAGCCGCCGCCGGCCACGTGGGCCACCACCTCGAGAGGGCCTGACGGCGGGGGCCCCCGGAGCGTCACCTCGGTGACGAAGCCCAGCGGCTCGTCGGCACCCACCACGTAACGCTCGTCGATGGAGCCCTTGCGGGCGCTGATCCGCCACAGGGCGCTCCCGCCGGCGGCCCGCAGCTCGAGCCGGGTGACCCGCTCGCTCCGGCACCGGGGCACCAGCACCGCCAGACCGGCCGGCCCGTCGGCGGCGGTCACGGCCAGCCGGGCGCCGGGCGGCGGCTGCTTCAGGTCCGCTCCCAGGGCCACGGCGGCGACGAACGCCACCATGGCCGCCACCCCGACGCCGCCGGAGAGGACCATGGACAGCGACGGCGGGCCGCCGTCGTCACGCCGGGCCACCGCCCCCCTCCCGGGCCGCCACGTCGTCACGGAAGCTGGCTGCCGTGGCTCGCAGGGCCGCCTCGGGGTCCAGCCGCAGGCGGCGGGCGACGGCCACGGTGGCGAAGAGCACCTGGCCGAGCTCGGCCGGCGTGGCCAGGTCCGAGAGCCGGAGCGTGCCAGGAGCGTCGACCGTCACACCCAGCGCCTCGGCCTTGCGCTGCAGCTTGAAGGCGTAGAGGAGCGACGGCAGGTTGGCCGGGACGCCGTCCATCACGCTGGCCCGCCCCTTCTCGTCCGCCTTGAGCCGCTCCCAGTTGCGCATGACGTCGTCGGCGCCCGTCACCTCGGTGCCGGCGAAGACGTGGGGATGGCGGTGCACGAGCTTGTCGTGGATGCCCCGGGCCACGTCGGCCACGTCGAAGCGACCGGCCTCGGCCCCGAGGGTGGCGTGGAAGAAGACCTGGAACAACACGTCGCCCAGCTCCTCCCCCAGGTGCTCGTAGGCGGCGTCGAGGGCGACGTCGTCGCCGGCGGCGAAAGCCTGATCGAGGGCCTCGATGGCCTCGAGCAGCTCGTAGGTCTCCTCCAGCAGGTGACGGGTGAGGCTGGTGTGGGTCTGCTCCCGGTCCCACGGGCAGCGGGCCCGCAGGGTGCGCACCAGCTCGGCGAAGCGCACCAGCTCGGCGCCGACCGGCGAGGCCAGGTCGGGGACCCACAGCGACGTCAGGTGGTCGGGAACGACGGACCGGTCGAGGTCGTCCCATGCCACCTCGGTCACCACCTCGCCGGCCAGGCCCAGTCGCTGGAGGACCACCACCGACGCCGGTGGGGACTCCACCGCCAGCTTCACCTCGGACAACACGGCCGGCGAGTCGCACTGGGCCACCACCAGCGGTCCCCGTTCCCCCGCCGCCTCCACCGCGAAGCGCCGGCCGTCGACCAGGCGCACGCCGGCGGCGAGGGGGTCAACCTTCAGGCGGTCCCAGACCAGGTCGAGGAACGACAGCGCCGGCACCACCTCGACCTCCACCCGTGGGTCGGACACCAGCAGTTCCACACTGTGTTCGGCGACCCGGGGCGAGCCGGGGACGGCGTAGAGCACCCGGCCGTGCTCCTGCGCCGCCGCCACCAGCCGTTCGACGATGCGGGGGTAGACGTGGTCGAGCGAGGCCGCCCGCTCGTACTCGTCGTCGAACGACTCCGTCGCCGGCACGGCAGACGCTGCCGGATGGCGGCGCGTGCGCAGGAACCGGACCGGGGTGGTGGCGACGGCGGTGGCGGTGGCGGCGGTCAGCAGCTCGGGGCCGGCGGGCCCCAGGCCCACCACGATGACGCTCGTCATCGGAAGGGGGGTCAGCCGCTGGGCGGCGGAGGGACGTTCCCCGCCGGGGCACCCGAGGCGGCCGGGCCCTCCGGAGGCACCACCTCGCCGACGATGGCCGGGTCGTCGCAGCCGTCCATCCAGCTCCCGTAGCGGGGGTTGACCTCGACGTCGGCCTCACAGGTGAGCTCGTCGATGAGCTCGGAGAAGGCCGTCAGCTGCCGGCGCTGGAGCTCCTGTTCGACCTGGGGCTGCACCTCCTCGAAGGTGAGCGGCCGCCGCTCCTCGACCAGGATGAGGTGGTAGCCCACCGACGACTGCACGGGATCGCTCACCTCGCCGACCGGGAGCTCGAACGCCACCTCCTCGAACTCGGGCAGGAACCGGCCCCGGCCACCGCAGTCGAGGCTGCCGCCCTGGGCGGCAGCGGCGGTGTCGTCGGACTCCTCGGTCGCCAGCTGGCGGAAGTCGGCACCGGCCTCGAGCTGGGCGGCGAGCTCGTTGATGCGGGCCTCGGCCCCGTCGAGCCCCCGCTGCTGGGCACTGGCAAAGATGTGGCTGACGCAGACGCCGAAGAAGTCGTCCTGGTTCTCCTCGAACAGCTTCCGGGCGTCCTCCATCCCCACGCCGGCGCCCAAGGCCTGCTGCAGCTCCCGGGTCAGCGCCTGGCGGCGCACCAGCGCCTGCCGGTAGTCCTCGGGGAAGGCGTCGAAGACGTCTTGCCCGCCCACCGCGTTGACGGCCTGGGGCCGGATGGCGTCGAGGTCGTCCTCGGTGACCTCGAGCCCCCGCTCCTCGAGCTCCTGCTCGAGCAGGCGGTAGTAGACGTTCAGCGACAGCAGACGGGCCACGAAGGCGGAGTCGAAGGTGCCCTCCCCACTGCCCGACACGGTCATCTCCAGCCCCTGCTGGGCCAGGCCCTGCTCGACGCTCTGGCGGTAGCGCTCGTTGCTCTGGATGTTCGCCAGCTCCTCCTCGACCGCCTCCTCGGTGATCGTGTCGCCGTTGACCGACACCGCCGGGGAGCTGGCGGCGGACGAGGAGCAGGCCGAGGCGCCGAGAACGGCGGCGCAGACCAAGGCGGCGAGACGGGACCGTGGCGTGGGCACGCTGTTCAGGATGCCACCGCCGCCACCGCCGGTGGGAACAGCTCCCCCAGCGCGGTGACGAGGGCGCCGACCGGGTCGGCCCCACGCGGCAGCGGGATCGTCAACCAGCCCTGCTCCTCGGAGTAGGCGGCGTCCCGGTACAGGCGCCGCAGGCGCACGCCGGCGCTGACCCGCAGGCGCACGGGGGAGAGGCGGGCGACCAGCCCGCCGCGGAGGGCGAGCCGGCCTACGGAGACATGCTCGTCGTCGGCATCGAGGCCGACGCCGACGGGCTGTTCCCGCCCACCTCGAACTCCGACCAGGCCAGCGACGTGTACGACCAGATCTTCTGGTACCTGATGC
>JAHWKL010000175.1 GCA_019347915.1 Actinomycetota bacterium | reverse complement strand
TGCTCCTCGTAGCAGCGGAGGAGGCAGCTCCGAACCTCACCATCTGCACGCTCACCACGCCGTTCACCGCCACCCAGGAGGTCCAGGACCTCCCGGTCCCCGCTGACGGCTCCCGGTGGTTCAGGGGGGTGTCCATCAAGGACAAGTGACGTCGTCCCGGCCCAGGGCCCGCCCCGGCTCGCTGACGAGGATCACCCCCGAAGGGCGGACCGGCGCCTGCAGTGCCCGCCGCAGCGAGAGGTAGCAGGGGCGCAGCACCAGCAGCGAGACGGAGGCGGCAGCCGCCACCGCCAGGCCGGCGTCCTGCGGCCCGCAGCCGCAGTCGGCCACCACGGGCCGGGGATCGGAGGCGAGGAGGGCAGCGAGCACCTCGGCACGACCGGGGGCGGCCGGCACCGGCGAGGCGCCGCTGGCGAGGACGCTCAGCCCGCCGGGGCCACTGAGCTCGAGGCGGGACAGGGCGTCGGCGGGGACCGTGTCCCCGGACGCCAGCCACTCGGCCAGGCCCGGCCCCGAGGGTTCGGGCAGGCCGGCGACGGCGGGGACATCACCGCCGAGATCGGCGAGCAGGACCCCCGCCGGTGACGAACGGGTGAGGACGGCGGCGAGGGCGACCGACACCACCGTGGTGCCGCTGCCCCCCTTGACCGACCAGCAGGCGATGAGCACATCCACTCCTCGTTGCGCGCGACGACGCTTCTCGGGGGAGGCTTCTGAGGGGGAGTGGCACGGGCACCTTAGCGCCGGAGCCGGCGTTGCACAAGGAGATCTTTGGAACAACACGTCATGGCGCTGAACGCCATGACGGTGGACCGCGGGGCTACGTGTCCTTGAGCTTGCGGGCGGCCACCGTGCCGAGGGCGACGAGCAGGACCAGGAGTAGGAGCTTCTTCATGGGCGCACCCTAGTGCTGTGTCCGGTGACGTTCGCCCTGGCCACGGCGAGTCAGGGGCGCTGGTCGCAAGGACGCAGGACGAAGGCGCAGCCTTAGCTGCGTCGAGGACGAGGACGCCGCGAGCGGCGTTCCTGGCCGGCGTGGAAGGGCGCAAACGTTACTGGTCACTGCACTAGTGACGCCAACGACCCGGCGCCGGCGAGCTGACCCCTGGTGCCAGGGGCCGGCTAGGGGCGGGCCGACGGAGGTGCGGGGTCCCATGCCCCGGGGTCCAGGGTCCCGTCGATGGCGGACCGGGCCACATCGGTGAGGTGCAGGTTGTGGCTGCGGGCGTAGCCCCGCAACCGGGAGAACGCCTCGGACATGTCGACACCGGCCCGCTCGAACACCACGCCCTTGGCCTGTTCGATCACGATCCGGCTGGTCAGGGCGTGAGCGAGCTGCTCGTTGACCTGTTGGGCCTCGACGGTGGCGCGCTGTTGCAGGATGCTGATGGTGGCCAGGTCGGCGAAGGCCTGGGCCACCAGCACGTTGGAATCGTCCATCGGGGTTCGCTCGGCGCTGACCAGGTTGAGAGCGCCGATGGTCTTCTCCCGTAGCCGCAGCGGCAGCGCCAAGGCCGACTGGAAGCCGGCCTCGAGGGCGACGGTCGAGAACCGTGGCCAGCGGCCGGACCCGGCGTGCAGATCTTGTTGTTCTACGGGCACGCCGGTGCGGAAGGCATCCAGGCACGGACCTTCCTGTGCCTGCAGCTCGAACAGCTCCAGGACCCGCATGGCGTCAGATGAGGAGGCGACCAGCCGCAGGCCCCCGTCCGAAGAGGCGAGCATCACGCCCGCAGCGGCGGCGCCGAGCACGCTCACACACCGGTCTGCCAGCCCGGTCAAGAGATCCACGACGTCGTAGTCATCGACCAGCGTCGTGGCCAGCTCCACGAGCGACTGAACGACGTCGGCTTCTCGGGTCATCTCAACCCTCCTCCTCATCGATCAGACCACGCCTCTCGGCCAAATGCACGCGGATGTCGAGCGCCGGCGACCGGTGGGCGGGCAACCTGCACGTCGTTTCGGTGCGTCGCCTCGACATCGCGTCATTGGAATCGGAGCCTTCTGGCCACGACGTCTTCGGCGACCTCGCGCAGCGGAAGGTCGTTGCCGAAGGCGTGCGCCCGCAGCCGGATGAGCGCCTCGGTGATGCTGACCCCGAGCTGGACCGACACCGCCCCGGCGGCGTTGTGCACGACGAAGTGGAAGTCGGCGTCCTGCTCCAGTTCCTGGGCCATCGTCCCCGTTGGCGCGTGAGTCTGCACGTCCAGCACCCAACGGGCGATCACGTCGGCCATCACCAGGGCGTCGGCGTGCTGATCGTCGGTCAACGGGCCCGGCCCGTCCCGGTAGAGGTTCAGAGCACCCAAACGCACGGCGCCCACCTGAACGGGGAAGGCGAACATGGCCCGCACGCCCGCCTCCACCGCCTGGGGGGTGAAGGCGAGCCATCGAGGCGTGCCGGGATGTGCGAGGTCGGGTTCGAGCACCACCCGGTCCTGGCGAAAGGCGTCCACGCACGGGCCCTCGCCCAACGTGTACTGCAACTCCTCGATCAGGGTGCTCACGCCACCTGCGGTGCACAACGACCCGCCAGGGGCATCACCTGACATGAGCATGACCCCCGCGCCGGAGACGCCGATGATCTCCCGGGCGACCTCGCACAGCCGGGCCGACGGCCAACGGCCACCGCCTCCTGCCGACAGCTCGCCCAGGATCCGTGAGAGCCGGTCGCCTTCCACTCAGCCGCCGTCTCGGGGTGAGCGACGAGCACCGAGCCGACCACCAACGTGCCGATCGCTCACCGCCTGTCTCGAGGTTCTCGGATCAGCTCGCCGCCCGCGGCGGTGAGGGAGACCCTGGCGAGACGCGCGAACCGGGTGGCATCGGTGATGCCTTCGTGGATGCCGGGACGAGCGCCCTCAGCGCAAGGGCGTCGATCCACAACCGCACGATGAGGCGGTCGATCTTCACGAGCGCTTCCGCGGCGTCGTCGAGAAGGGGCGGCTCGGCCTTGGTCGGCGGCGTGTCGCCGTTGAGCGGATGGGCACCCGTTGGAGCCGGCGGGGATGGCGCCGTGGTCGACGTGATGCCCGGGGGTAAAGGGCGAAATCGAGGATGGCGAATGACCATCACCTCGGGCACGTCCGTGCCGGACGTGCCCGGACGTTCTGTCTCCACGTCGACGCCTCCTACGGCGGTCTTGTCGCCGGGGTCCGGAGCGACGTGGTGAAACGGAAGGTAATGCAACCTTAACTTGGGGGCATCGGTCCGACAAGGGCCTCGTCCGGTACCTCCAGGACAACCTTCAGCTTCGCCGTCCGCAGGTACCGCCGAGCCAGACGTATCGAGGTGCCGATGGGGGCCGCCTTCGCGGCACGCGTCCCGTGCTCAGAAGGCGTTCCAGGCGCTCCAGGCCCGGATGGTGGAGGCCTTGGCGTGGTCGGCTGCCCAGGAAGCAAACCCTCGCCGTAGCGACGCCTTGTCCAAGGCGGTCAGGGGGAGGTCGTCGAGCCCGACGCCGTGGGCGGCGGCCACCCGTGCGGCCACGCCGAGCAGATCGCGGCGGTAGGCGGCGAGGGTGTGGGGGCTGGGCTTGGCCGCCGAGAGGTCGACGAGGAAGTGCTCGACGGCGTCGACGAGGCGAGGGCCGGACGTCACCGCAGCTCCTGGAGCTCATCGGCGCTGAGGCGAGCTTGGCGCAGGATCGACGCCAGGGTTCCGGTGGCCAGCTCCTGGTGCATCGGGACGATGACCACCCGGCCATCGCGATGACGGAGCTTGGCGTGGCTGCCTCGCTGGGACACCTGGGTGAACCCGGCACGCTGGAGGGCCGTCCGTACCTCGGCACCCGAGAGCCGGGGTAGGTGGGGACTCAACCGCCGACGTCGACATCGACGGGGACGATGATCGGCGCCTCACCCACGCTGAGGTGGCCGGGTTCGTCCTCGAAGTACAGCGCCAGGGCCTCCGCCAGGTTGGCCCGGGCCTGCTCTAGGGTCTCGCCTTGGCTGGTGACCTCCACCTCCAAGCAGCGGGCCACCCACCAGGGGCTCTCGTGCGTCATGGCGGCGGTGAAGCGCACGAGGGAGCTTTAGCTCGGCTTCCCCGAGTGGTGCATAACAATTCTTATCTACCACGAAGCAGCCGTTGGTCCTGACCGCGCCGTCGCGGGTGTCATGCGCAGCCGGAATGTCAGCGGACACGCAGGCAACGTGTCAGCGGGTTTGCGCAGCCCGATG
>JAHWKL010000174.1 GCA_019347915.1 Actinomycetota bacterium | reverse complement strand
CGTCGGTGCCGCCGATCTCGCCGATCATGACGATGCCGCGGGTGTCGGGATCGTCCTTGAACGCTTCGAGGCAGTCGATGTAGTCGGTCCCGTTGATGGGATCACCCCCGATGCCCACGCACGTGGTCTGGCCGATGCCGGCCTCGGTGAGGTGGTGGACCGCCTCGTACGTGAGGGTGCCGGAGCGCGAGATGAGCCCCACGGGTCCCGGCGTCACGATCTGGCCGGGCAGGATGCCCACCTTGGCCTTCCCGGGGCTGATGAGCCCGGGGCAGTTGGGCCCCAGCAGGCGCACGCCCCGGTCGCGCACGAAGCCCACCACCCGCGTCATGTCCAACACGGGCACGCCCTCGGTGATGGCCACGACCAGGTCGACGCCCTGGTCGACGACCTGCGGGCCGGACGCCGAACCGACGAGGTCCCTCCGCACGGCACCCTCACCCGGGTGCGCCAGACCATCCGCCCGGAGCGGTGGGTGGGGCGAGGGGCCGAGGGCCTGCCGCCGGAGATCCGCTGATGGCCGTCAGCGACCGCCCGCCCATCGTCACCACCCGCTTCGAGCGCGACGACGCCCACACCCTCGAGGGGTACCTGGCCACCGGCGGCTACGCCGCCCTGCGCAAGGCGCTGGGCATGACGCCCGACGAGGTGATCGAGCAGGTCAAGGCGGCCAACCTCCAGGGCCGGGGAGGCGCCGGCTTCCCGGCCGGCGCCAAGTGGTCGTTCCTGCCCGAGGACGTCTTCCCCCGCTACTTCGTGGTCAACGGCGACGAGAGCGAGCCGGGCACGTGCAAGGACCGGCCGCTCATGGAGCGCGATCCCCACCAGCTCATCGAGGGCCTGCTGATCTCCTGCTACGCGGTGCGGGCGGCGCAGGCGTTCATCTACGTCCGGGGCGAGATGGCGCTGGCCCAGGAGCGCCTGGCCATCGCCCTCAACGGGGCCTACGCCGCCGGCTACATCGGGAAGGACATCCTCGGGTCGGGGTGGTCGTTCGACGTGATCCTGCACTGGGGGGCGGGCGCCTACATCGTGGGCGAGGAGACGGCGCTCATCGAGAGCCTGGAGGGCCAGCGGGGCTTTCCCCGGCTCAAGCCCCCCTTCTTCCCGGCGGCCAAGGGCCTGTACTTCCAGCCCACCGTGGTCAACAACGTGGAGACCCTGTCGTACATCCCCTGGGTGATCCAGCACGGCGGCGAGGCCTATGCCGCCATCGGCACCGAGAAGGCGACGGGGATGCGGCTGTTCGCCGTGTCCGGCCACGTGCGCCGGCCCGGCGTCTACGAGGTGGAGATGGGCACCACCACCTTCCGCGACCTGGTGGAGGCCCCGGTGTACGGCGGGGGCATGCGCCACGGCAACAAGCTCAAGGCGTTCGTGCCCGGCGGGTCCTCGGCGCCGTGGTTCTATCCCGAGCAGCTCGACCTGGCTCTCGACAGCAGTGTGGTCGGGCCGGCCGGGTCCATGCTCGGCTCCGGCGCGGTGATCATCATGGACGAGACCACCTGCGCGGTGCGGGCGGCGTGGCGCCAGGTGCGCTTCTTCGCCCACGAGTCGTGCGGCAAGTGCACGCCGTGCCGGGAGGGCGCCTCGTGGCTGGAGAAGATCCTCCGTCGCATCGAGAAGGGCGCCGGGCGCGACGACGACCTCGACCTGCTGCTCGACGTGGGCGACAATATCAGCCCCGGCCCCTTCCCCCATCCGGCCACCGACGGTGAGGAGGCGGTGCCCTTCCCGTTCAAGCAGACCACCATCTGTCCCCTCGGCCCCTCGACCGTCTCGCCGGTGCACTCCTCGATCTTCCGCTTCCGCGACGAGTACCTGGTCCACATCAAAGAAGGTGGGTGCCCGTATGGCTGAGCAGACCGAGCAGGAAGAGAAGACCACCATCACCATCACCGTCGACGGGCGCCAGGTCGAGGCCGAGCCGGGTGAGCTGGTGATCGCCGCCGCCGAGCGCCACGGCGTGTACATCCCCCGTTTCTGCTACCACCCCCGCATGCGGTCGGTGGGCATGTGCCGCATGTGCGTGGTCGAGATCGACAGCGGGAAGGGCCCGATGCTGCAGCCGGCGTGCATGGTGCCCGTCGCCGAGGACATGGTCGTCGACGCGCAGTCGGCCAAGAGCAAGAAGGTCCAGGACGGGGTGCTCGAGTTCCTGCTCATCAACCACCCCCTCGACTGCCCGGTGTGCGACAAGGGAGGCGAGTGCCCGCTGCAGGACCAGACGCTGGCCTTCGGCCCCGGCGAGAGTCGCTTCGTCGAGGAGAAGCGCCACTTCGCCAAGCCCATCGCCATCAGCGAGCTGGTGTACCTCGACCGCGAGCGCTGCATCCTGTGCGACCGCTGCACCCGCTTCGCCAACGAGGTGGCCGGCGACCCGCTCATCTCCTTCATCGACCGCGGCAACCACACCCAGATCAACACCTTCCCCGACGAGCCGTTCGCCTCCTACTTCAGCGGCAACACGGTGCAGATCTGCCCGGTCGGGGCCCTGCTGGCCAAGCCGTACCGGTTCCGGGCGCGACCCTGGGATCTCGACCAGGTCGAGTCCACGTGCACGTCGTGCTCGGTCGGGTGCCGCATCGCCCTCCAGTCGTCGTCCAACCGCCTGGTGCGCAAGCTCGGGGTCGACGTGGACCCGGTCAACTGGGGCTGGCTGTGCGACAAGGGTCGCTTCGACTTCGAGGCCATCAACAGCGACGACCGCCTGGGGGCACCGCTGGTGCGCCAGGGCGAGGAGCTGGCGCAGGCGTCGTGGGCCGACGCGCTGGCCCGGGCGACCGAGATGCTCGAACGGGCCGGTCGGCGCCCGGGCCGCGAGTCCATCGCCGTGCTCGGTGGCGCTCGCCTGGCCAACGAGGACGCCTACGCCTGGTCGAAGCTGGCCCGTACCGTCCTCGGCACCGACTCGGTCGACGCCCAGCTCGGTGACGGCCTGCCCGCCGAGGCGGTGCTGGGACTCCCCCGGGCGACCATCGACGCCGCCTGCGGAGCCGACACCATCGTGCTCCTGGGCCCGGACCTCAAGGAAGAGCTGCCCGTGCTCTACCTTCGCCTGCGGGACGCGGTTGTCAACCAGGGCGCCAAGCTGATCGAGCTCAGCCCGGTGGAGACGGGCATGACCCGCTACGCCGCCGTCTCGCTGCGCTACCGCCCGGGCGAGGCCGCCCAGCTGGTGCGGTCGCTGCTGGAGTCCCGGACGGGTGCCGGCAGTGGCAACGGCGCCGCCGACCCCCGCCGGCAGGCCGCCGAGCTGCTCGGCGCCGAGTCGGTCGTGTGCGTGCTGGGGCGCCCGTCGCTGGCCGAGGCGCCCGGCCCTGTCTGCGAGGCGGCCGCCGCCCTGCTCGGAGCCCTGCCGGGCATGACCTTCCTGTCCGCCCTGCGCCGGGCCAACGTCCTCGGTGCCCTCGACATGGGGCTGGCGCCCGGCCTGCTTCCCGGACGGGTCTCGCTCGAGAACGGGCGACGGTGGTTCTCCCGGGAGTGGGGCAGCCTTCCGTCCGAACCGGGGCTCGACGCCACCGGGATCCTCGAGGCCGCCGCCGACGGCCGGGTGGGCTGCCTCGTGCTGCTCGGCGCCGACCCCTTGGCCGACTTCCCCGACCGCGGGCTGGCCCGCCGGGCGCTGGCCGGCGCCGGCTCGGTCATCGCCGTCGACAGCTTCCTCACCCAGTCGGCGGGGCAGGCCGACGTGGTGCTGGCCGCCTCCGCCTTCGGCGAGAAGTCGGGCACCACCACCAACCTCGAGGGGCGGGTGAGCCGCCTGCATCCGAAGGTCACCGCGCCGGGGACGGCCCGGGCCGACTGGATGATCGCCGCCGAGCTGGCGTTCCGGCTGGGCGGCGACCTCGGGTTCGACACGCTGGAGGCGGTGTGGGACGAGATCGAGCGCCTGGCCCCGTCGCACCACGGCATCACCCGCCACCGCCTGTCGTCGCCGGAGGGCTTCGACGGCATCGTCGCCGGCGACGTGGCTGACGCCTCTGATCACCAGGCCCCGCCGTCGATGGCCCAGACCGACTCCCCCGGCGTCAGCGGCGTGGCCGGGCACGTCAAGGTCGACACGCTGGCCTCGACGGGCATGGGGAGCGAGCTCCCGCCTTCCGGTGAGGGCGGCGACCAGGGCACGACCCCGCAGCGCCCGCCCCTGGTCAGCTGGTCGGGACCGGGCACGGCCCTCCCGCCCCCGCCGCGTGACC
>JAHWKL010000173.1 GCA_019347915.1 Actinomycetota bacterium | reverse complement strand
GGTCGACTCCGGGTCGACCGCACTTCGACCGAGCGCTTGGAGGAGCTCTTCAACGGGATGGTCGAGAAGGGCTACGCCACCAGCACCATCGACCGGAACTGGAACTACCTCAACCAGGCGTGCCAACACGCTTTGCGGGAGCGGAGGATCAAGACCAACCCCGCGGCGAACGTGCTTTTGCCGGCGGTGCGACCGTCCAAGCCCCGCAAGAGCTTCACCATCGAGCAGGCCCAACGTCTCCTGGTCGAGGCCATTCCCGCCGACAGCCGCCCGGCCATGTGGCTGACCGGGCTCATGTGTGGCCTGCGCCCCGGCGAGCTGGCCGGCTTGCGCTGGTGCTTCGTCGACCTCGACTCTCAGTCGCCCAGCATCGATGTGGCTGAGCGGGCACTGGAGATTGGAGACCGCTATGTGGGCCAGACGGCACCGAAGACGCCTCGCAGCCGCCGGCGCATCGGCCTGCATCCTCTCTTGGTGGCGGCGCTGAGCCGCCACCGCGAGGAGCAGCGTCTCCTCGGCCTGTTCGACCCGGAGGGGTTCGTCTTCTGTACGCGCAGCGGGACGCCGATGACCATGTCCAATCTGCGTCGGGCCTTTCGCCAGCTCTGCGAACGGGCCGGCCTCGGTTCGGACTGGACCACCTACGAGCTCCGACACTCGTTCGTGTCACTCGTCTCGGACCAGCTCGACGACCTTGTCAAGGTTGCCGATCTCGCCGGGCACGTGGATACACGTACCACCGAGGGCTACCGCCACTCGGTTCGACCGTCGCTACCGCATGCGATCGAGGCCTGGGATCGGCTGCTCGACCGGGGCAGCACACCGGCGACACAGGCCGACGTCGGGTAAGGGATCGTGGAGGATTGGATCCTGCTGACTCGGGAGGAGGCGTGGGAGGTGCTCCGAGTCCTGGAGCGAGCGGTGGACGCCGCCGACCGATCAGGTACCGAGGATGCTGAGGCGAACGCCGCATTCAGAGTCGTTGCCAGCAAGTTGTTGCCCGACCTGTTCCCCGACGACTGACGGGGCGTACGCTTGGAGCGATGGTGGACGAGCGGACGACGATCCCGACATTGGAAGCCGCCGAGCAGCTTGGCGTCAGCGTCCTCGACGTGTACCACATGATCGACGCTGGACGGCTGACTGCGTCATGGGACGGCAAGCGCCTCGTGGTTCCTGTGACGGAGATCGAGTCGCTGGCTCGGTCGGCTTCCTGAGCCCGGCTGGAACAGCCTCTCGCCGCGAGGCGGCCCCTCACGAAGCCCGTACGAAAGACCTTCCCTGCTCGGTCCTGGCCCGAGGTCTAGGTCGAGGCCTTCCGCTGTCGCTTCGCGCCGGTGCCGGCTTGTGCCATCTCGTCCGCCATGACGCCTGGTGCCGCCTCGTCCAGATCTGCCAGCAGCTCGGCCAGTCGCTCCAGGACCTCCCTGGCTGCCCCGATGTCTCCGAAGGAGCTGCGCAGCCCGGCCTTGGCCCGCATTGCCATGAGCGGGGTGAGCCGCTCGGCCAGATCGGCTGGCGAGACACTGGGCTTTTCCTTCTTGCTCTTGGGCATGGGGGCGATGCTGGCGGAGTAGTCGAGCAACTCCGACTCCAAGTAGGCCAGGTTGTGGGTGGCTCCCAACATGGCATCGAGCATGACGATGGGGTCCACGCCCTTCGCGCCGCCATCGGGGACGTGCAGCCCGATGTCCTTCGCCGGTGGCGGGGGGACGAAGAAGAACCCGATCGGCAGGTCGAAGCCCCGAGACAGCGCCAGCAACTCGTCGGCGGAGAACACCTTGATGCGACTCGGGTTCCACGCCGAGCGCTCCAGGGCGGAGAAGCTCGCCACTGACAGCTTGGCCCCCAGGTAGGGGGCCAGCTCCTCGGCCGCCTGCTCCTGGGTCCACCCTCGCAGGGCCCGGGCCTTGGCCACGTTGTAGGCGACGACCTGGTTGCCGGTCATCAGTCGGCGGATACCCAGCTTGCGTGTGCTCATGAGCGCATCCTATCAACAGAACAGGTGAAAGGCTGGCAACCTCGTTGAGCCGGTGGTACTCTGCCGTTTCGTTGGATGTTCGACGAGACCGTGAGTTTCCGTGTGCGACCTACCTGAGCTGATGACCGTGGAGGAGGCGGCCCGCTACCTGCGCATCGGGCGGACCGAGGCGTACGCCATGACCCGCCAGTGGCGCACCAGCGGAGGCCGCTTCGGCTTGCCCGCCGTGGAGATCGGCAACGCACTACGCGTCTCCCGCCCACGCCTCGAAGAGCTCATCGCCGCTGCGCTTGCCGCCGAAGAGGAGCCGCCGGGATGGCGCCAGGTCGCGTCGGATCTGGATCGCCCCGCAGAACGGTCGACACCCGCGCCGGCGACGCCAGCGGCGTCCCCTCGGACGCGCACGGGGACCACCTCACGTCGCCGCCACCGCGATCCCCGGCTTGGACAGCCGGCCCTGTTCGAGCCGGCGGACCAGGGCCCGGAGCGCCGGTGAGCCCCGCACCCATCCCGCCCGCCGCCGCCGGTGTGGGCCAGCCTCTCACCACCCACGGACCACCAGGTCACGACCGATCAGCTCACCCCGACAAGCTCACCACCAGCTCACGACCACCAACACCAGTCCTCCACCACGTCCACGACCAACTCACCACCACCGACAACACCACCACGAACCACCACCACAACCGATCCAGACACTGGCACCCTGCGGTGCCGGCAACCCGAGCAACCCTCCCGGCAACCGGTGAGGGCGCAGGTGCGGCGCCATGTTGAGCCGGGGCAAGGTGACGCCCCTCACCGTGTCCTACTACACGGACGAGGTGGCCGCCGGCCTGGAGGACTACTACGCCGGCCGAGGGGAAGCGGTGGGCCACTGGGTGGCCTCGGGCTCGGCTGCCGCCGGCCTGGCCGGCGACGTCTCAGCGGAGCAGCTAGCCCGGCTGTTCGACGCCGTCCATCCCCACACCGGTGAGGCCCTCGGCGCGCCCTACCGGGTCCGCGCCGGTGCCGACCGGGTCACCGGCTGGGACCTGACCTTCTCGGCCCCCAAATCGCTCTCGGCGTTGTGGGCCCTTGGTGGCGGCGAGGTGGGCATGGCCGCCCGGGAGGCCCACCACGCCGCGGTGGCCACTGGGCTCGCCTACCTGGAGGAGCACGCGGCGTTCTCCCGCCAAGGCAAGGCCGGCATTCGCCAGGTCGACACCGACGGCCTGGTGGCCGCCGCCTTCGTGCACCGGACCTCCAGAGCCGAGGATCCCCAGCTGCACACCCACGTCCTGGTCTCCGGACGGGTCCGTTGCCAGGACGGGGTATGGAGAGCGCTGGACTCGAGGGCGCTGCACCGGGAGCTGAAGTCCGCCGGCATGGTCTACCAAGCGGCGCTCCGGGCCGAGACCACCGCCCGCCTGGGCGTGGCCTGGGGACCGGTGGACCGCCACGGCCAGGCCGACATCGAGGGCGTGCCCGAGGCGCTCATCTCCCGCTACTCCAAGCGGGCCCGGGCAGTGGAGGCAGAAGCCAAGGCGCGGGTCGCCGAGCTCGAGGCCCGCCTCGGGCGGGGGCTGACCGCCCCGGAGCGCCAGCGCACCTACGAGCGGGCGGTGCTCGCCACCCGCAACCCCAAGGCGCAGCGCAGCGCGCAACCCGAGCTGAGCGACGAGGGGCTGCACGACCGCTGGCTGGCGGATGCCACCGACGCCGGCCTCGCTCCTCAGTCTTGGCTGCCTGAGGTGCTCGACCGTGCCGGTGTCCATCAGCACGTGGACCTGGACACGGTGGTCAGCGAGAGCCTGGCCGAGCTGGCCAGCGCGTCCTCGACCTGGGGACGCCGCCACGTGGTGCGGGCGCTGGCCCGGCGGGCGCCGGTGGACCTGGGCAGCGCCGAGGCGACCCGGCGCTGGGTGGAACAGGCCACCGACGCGGTGCTGGCCCATCCCGGCGTGGTGGCCCTGGTGGCGCCGGCGCCGGAGGCACCTTCGGACCTGCGCCGGCGGGACGGGCGCTCGGTGTACGAGGCCCACGGCGCTCCCCGGTTCTCCACGCTGGCCACCCTGGCCCGGGAGCAAGCCGTGCTCGACGCCGTCGTGGCCGGGCGCGATGCCAGACGTGCGGTCGCTCATCCCCAAGCCCTGGAGGTGGCCATCGAGGCCCACGGGCTGGCCGACGACCAAGCCGAGGCGCTGCGCCGCCTCACCGGCGGCGGTGAGGCCATCACCTGCCTGGTGGGCCCCGCCGGAGCGGGCAAGTCCCGGGC
>JAHWKL010000172.1 GCA_019347915.1 Actinomycetota bacterium | reverse complement strand
GCCGGCCGCCGTCGACGTGCGGGGCCGGCGGTCGGCCATCGCCGCCCTGCTCGCCGTGGCCGTGGTGCCGGTGAACCACTTCGCCGTGGAGTGGTGGCGCACCCTCCACCAGGGCCGGTCCCTGGCCCAGACCACCCCGGGTGACGACCTGGACGGGATTTTCGTCGGCGTCATGCTGCTCGGGTTCCTGGCCATGACCCTCGTCTACTGCTGGCTGCTGGTGCACCGGGTCCGGGTGGCCCGCCTCGAGGACCGCCTCGACGAGCAGAGGCTGGCCGTGGCCCTCGACGAGCGGCGGCGAGAGGCGGTGCTGGCACCGTGAACGCCTACGTGGCCGCCGGCTACGGGATCACGCTGCTCACCCTGGCCGCCTACGCCCTGCGGGTGGTGTGGCGGGGGCGCTCGCTGTCGCGCGCCGCGTCCGAGACGGCACCGGGCCCCTCCGTGGAGCCCTCGTGAGCCCCGACGCCCCGCCGCTGGTCGACGACCAGCGGGAGCCACGCCACTTCGACCGCAGCCGCCTGCGGCTGGGCATCGTGATCGCCGTGGTCTGCGGCGCCCTCGCCTTCCTCGTCATCCAGGGCCTCGGCAACGCCACCACCTACTTCCGCAACGCCGACGAGGCCGTGGCCCAGCGCGACGAGCTCGGCACCCGCCGGCTGCGGCTCCAGGGCACCGTGGTCCCCGGGTCGGTGCGCACATCCGGCGACGAGGTGGCCTTCTCCGTGGAGTACCACTGCGTGGCCGTCGACGTCCGCCACCGGGGCGACCCTCCCGAGCTGTTCGTCGACGGCATCCCCGTGGTGATCGAGGGTGCCTTCGCCGAGGGCACCGACACCTTCGCCAGCGACCGCATCATGGTGCGCCACACCTCGGAGTACCGCGCCGACGAGGGCGACCGCCTGGCCCTGGCCGCCGAGGAGGCGTGCCCGGCGTGAACGCCGCCCTGGGCACCGCCGGGGTCACCCTCGGCCTGGCCGGCGCCGTCCTCGGCGTGGTGGTCCTGGCCGTCGGCCTCCGCCGGCGCCGGCGGGCCCTGGCCGCCGGGGAGCCCCCGGCCGGCGCCGAGGCGCTGCTGCACCTGGGCCGCCCGTTCGCCTGGCTGGTGCTGGCCGGGGCGGTGCTGGCCACCGTGGCCATGGAGATCGCCCTGGTGACCCACGACTTCTCGCTGACCTACGTGGCCGAGAACGGCAGCCGGGCCACGCCGCTGCTCTACACCGTGGCCTCGCTGTGGGCCGCCCTGGAGGGCTCGATCATCCTCTGGGCGCTGGTGCTGTCGGGCTTCCTGGCGGCGGTGGCCCACCGGTTCCGCCACCAGGCGTCCGACCCGCTGGTGGCGTGGGCCACGCTGACCATGCTGGCCGTGGCCGTGTTCTTCTTCGCCCTCATGCTGGGCCCGGCCGACCCCTTCACCACCGTGGCCGGCGCCGTGCCCGCCGACGGCCCCGGTCCCAACCCGCTGCTGCAGAACCACCCGCTGATGGCCATCCACCCGCCGCTGCTGTACCTGGGCTACGTGGGGTTCACCGTGCCGTTCGCCTTCGCCGTGGCCGCCCTGGTCACCGGCCGGCTCGACGAAGGCTGGCTGGCGGCCACCCGGCGCTGGGCCCTCGCTGCCTGGGGCTTCCTGACGGTGGGCATCGTCCTCGGCGCCTGGTGGTCCTACGAGGTGCTGGGCTGGGGCGGCTTCTGGGCGTGGGACCCGGTGGAGAACGCCTCGTTCCTGCCCTGGCTCACCGGGACGGCCTACATCCACTCGGTCATGGTCCAGCAGCGCCGGGGGATGCTGCGGGTGTGGAACCTGTCGCTGCTGCTGGCCACGTTCTCGCTGACCATCCTGGGCACGTTCCTGACCCGCTCGGGCGTGCTCGACTCGGTGCACTCGTTCACCGAGTCGCCCATCGGGCCGTGGCTGCTGTCGTTCTTCGGGGTCGTGGTGGCCGTCATCCTCGGGCTCATCGCCTGGCGGGGCGATCGCCTGCGGGCGCCCGGGCGCATCGACTCCCCGGTGTCCCGGGAAGGGGCCTTCCTGGCCAACAACGTGGTCTTCGCCGCCTTCGCCTTCGTCGTGCTCCTGGGCACGGTGTTCCCCCTGGTGGTCGAGGCGGTCAACGGCGAGCGCCTGTCGGTGGGTACCCCGTACTTCAACCGCATGACCACGCCGCTGGGGCTGGCCCTGCTGTTCCTCATGGCGGTGGCGCCGGCGCTGCCGTGGCGCAAGGCGTCGGGCGAGCTGCTGCGCACCCGGCTCCAGTGGCCGGCGTGGGGCGGCGCCGGGGCGGTGGCCGGCGCCGTGCTCCTCGGCGCCCGGGGCCTGGCGCCCCTGCTGGCGTTCGGCCTCGGTGGCTTCGCCGCCGCCGGCGCCCTGCGCCAGCTGGCCCTGTCGGTGCGGGCGGCCCGCCGGCGGGGCGCCTCGGTGGTGGCCGGCCTGGTGGGGCGATCCAGTGGCGGCATGATCGTCCACCTCGGGGTGGTGCTGGTGGCGGTGGCCTTCGCCGCCGCCTCGGCCTACCTCACCGGCGAGGAGGTGCGCCTCGCTCCCGGCCAGTCGGCCACCGTCGCCGGGCACACCGTCACCTACCAGGGCATGAACCCGCCGGCGGAGACGCCCCAGAAGACGGTGTTCAGCGCCCGGGTCCAGGTCGACGGCGGTGTGGTGTACGAGCCGGCCCTCAACCGCTTCCCCAACGCCACCCAGACCATCGGCACCCCCTCCGTGCGCACCAGCCTCACCGACGACGTCTACCTCACGCTGGTGGCCATGCCCGAGGAGCCGGGCGACCCGGCGCTGATCGGGGTCCTGGTCCAACCCCTCGTCGCCTGGCTGTGGATCGGTGGCGGGGTGATGGCGCTGGGCACGCTGCTGGCCCTGTGGCCCGGTGAGCGGCGCCGGCGGGTGCCGGCGCCGTCGCCGGCGCCGGCCGAGGAGCGCCGGGCGGGAGGCGACGCGGGCGAGGCGGGCGAGGCGGGCGAGGACACGCCGGCGCCGGCAGTGGTGGGCCCATGAGCGCCCCCTCGGGTACCGCGGCAGGCCCGAACGACGGCGCCCCGCCGGCGCCGGCGACCTCCGGCGGCGCCCTGGCGGCGCCGCCGCGCCGCCGGACCGCCCTGTTCGCCGCCGTGGCCGTGGGCCTGGTGGTGGTCCTGCTGGTCGCCGTGCTGGCCACCCGTGACTACTCGGGCACCCGGACCGCCGACAGCCCGCTCCTGGGCCGGCCGGCGCCGGCGGTGGAGGGCCCGTCGCTGCTCGACGGCCGCACCTTCGACCTCGACGCCGAGCGGGGACGGTGGGTGCTGGTCAACTTCTTCGCCACCTGGTGCGTCCCCTGCCAGGCCGAGCACCCGGAGCTGGTGCGCTTCGACGCCGCCCACGCCGTCGCCGGCGACGCCCGGGTGATCAGCGTGGTGTTCAGCGACGACGCCGACGACGTGCGCCGGTTCTTCGAGCAGCGGGGCGGCGAGTGGCCCGTGATCGACGACCCCGTCGGACGGGTGGCCCTGGAGTGGGGCGTCACCGGCGTCCCCGAGTCGTTCCTCGTCGGTCCTGACGGCACGGTGCAGGCCAAGGTGATCGGCGGCATCCGCTTCGACAGCCTGGAGGACCTGCTGGCCCAGGCCCAGGGCGTGGCCCACGGCGGCGGCGGGGAGGCCGGCGCCGGTCCCCCGGGAGGCCAGGGGTGAGCGCCCGCCGCTGGCTGCCGTGGTTGGGGCTGGCCGTGGTGGTGGCCGTCTCCCTCGTGGTGGGCGCCGGCGGCAGTGGAGGACCGCCCACCGACGCCGAGCGCAAGACCGCCCTCGCCTCGGAGCTGCGCTGTCCCACCTGCCGGGGGCAGTCGGTGCGCGACTCGGATGCCCCGGCGGCCGCCGCCATCCGCGCCGAGATCGGCCGGCGGGTGGACGAGGGCCAGAGCGACGAGGAGATCCTCGCCTACATCGACGGCAAGTTCCCCGAGTCGCTCCGCCTCACGCCGCCGGCCTCGGGCGTGGGCGCCCTGGTGTGGGCCCTGCCGGTGGTGGCGCTGGTGGCCGCCGTGGCCGGCCTGGCCGCCGCCTTCCGGCGCTGGAGGGCCGAGCCCCTGCCGGCGCCGAGCGACGACGACCGCGCCCTGGTCGAGCGGGCCCGGTCGAGCGGGCCGTGACCGCGCCTGCCGCCGACCGCCTCGAGGCCCGGGCCGCGCTGGAGCAGGAGCGGGAGTTCCTGTTGCGCTCCATCGACGACCTGGACCGGGAGTGGGCGGCGGGCGACCTGGCCGACGACGACTACCGGG
>JAHWKL010000171.1 GCA_019347915.1 Actinomycetota bacterium | reverse complement strand
CGCGCGCCTCGTCGCGGGCGGCCACCAGCGCCGCCGTCTCCGGGTCGACCACCTCGTCGCCGCCGCCGAGGACCAGCCCCACGGCCCCGGCCAGCTCCCGCACGGTGGCGACCAGGGGGGCGGCGCCGGCGGGGTCGCCGGCGTCGAGGGCGCTGTTGGCCTGGCGCACCAGGTCGAACAGCAGGGCCAGGGCTGCCGGCGTGTCGAGGTCGTCGTCCATGGCCGCCCGGAAGCGGTCGAGGGCGCCGGCGTCGCAAGCGGCGTCGGGCAGATCCTCCTCCGCCGCCCGCCGGACGAGGTTGTCGAGCCGCCGCAAGGCCGACGAGGCGTCAGCCGTGGTCTCGGGGGTGACCTCCAGCGGCGAGCGGTAGTGCGACCGGAGCACGAGCAGCCGGTACGCCCGGCCGTCGACCCGCTCGAGCAGGTCGACCAGCGACGTGAAGTTGCCGAGCGACTTGCTCATCTTCTCGCCCCCGACCATCACCCACCCGTTGTGCACCCAGTGGCGGGCGAAGCTGCGGCCCACGGCCACCGCCTGGGCCCGTTCGTTCTCGTGGTGGGGGAAGGCCAGGTCCTGGCCGCCGCCGTGGATGTCGAAGCCGTCGCCGAGCAGGTCGAGCGCCATCACCACGCACTCGGTGTGCCACCCGGGCCGTCCCGGGCCCCACGGTGACGCCCACGACGGCTCACCCGGCTTGGCCTTCTTCCACAAGGCGAAGTCGACCGGCGCGCGCTTCTCGTCGTCGACCTCCACCCTGGCGCCGGCCTGCAGAGAGTCGAGCGACTGCCGGGCCAGCAGGCCGTAGCCCGGCACCGACTCCACCGACAGGTACACCCCGTCGCCGGTCTCGTAGGCACCACCCCGCTCGATCAGCTGCTCGATCAGGCCCACCATGTGATCGACGTAGGCGGTGGCGTGGGGATCGACGTCGGGACGGCGCACGCCGAGGGCGTCCATGGCCTCGTACCACACCGCCTCGTACTGGACGGCGACCTCCGACTCGCTGCGGCCCTCGGCGTTGGCCCGCTGGATGATGTTGTCGTCGACGTCGGTGATGTTGGAGACGTAGCGGACCTCGTAACCGCTCCACTGGAGATAGCGGCGCAGCACGTCGAACACCAAGGCGAACCGCCCGTGGCCCAGGTGGGGCACGTCGTAGACGGTGGGCCCGCAGACGTACATCGCCACCCGCCCCGGGTCGCGGGGCTCGAAGGGGCGGACCGCACCGGTGGCCGTGTCGTGCAGACGGAGCACCGGGCGAGATTAGAGGACCGCGGGGGGCTCCTCGCCCGCCGGGGCCTGGCGGTAGCGTGCCCCCATGGCCACCGTCCCGGAAAAGCCGTCCCTCGCCGGGCTGGAGCAGAAGTGGACGGCGCGGTGGGCGGACGAGCAGATCTACACCTTCGACCGCACCCGGCGCCGCCACGAGGTGTACTCCATCGACACCCCCCCGCCCACGGTCAGTGGGGCGCTGCACCCCGGGCACGTGTGCTCCTACACCCACACCGACACCATCGCCCGGTTCCGGCGCATGCGCGGTGCCGAGGTGTTCTACCCCATGGGCTGGGACGACAACGGGCTCAACGTCGAGCGCAGGGTCCAGCTCATGCTCGGCGTCACCTGCGACCCGACCCTGCCCTACGACCCGGACTTCACGCCCGAGCAACCGCCGCCCAAGCGCCCCGTGCCCGTCTCCCGCCCCAACTTCGTCGAGCTGTGCGCCCAGGTGACCGTCCAGCTCGAGCGGGCCTACCACGACCTGTGGACCACCGTGGGCTTGTCGGTCGACTGGGACCTCACCTACACGACCATCGGGGACAAGGCCCGGCGCACCTCCCAGCGGGGGTTTCTGCGACTGCTCCACGAGGGCCTGGCCTACGCCGCCGAGGCACCCACGCTGTGGGACGTCGACTTCCGCACCGCGGTTGCCCAGGCCGAGCTCCAGGACCGGGAGCGCCCGGGGGCCTATCACCGCCTGGCCTTCCGGGACGCCAGCGGAGAGCCGCTGCCCGTCGACACGACCCGGCCCGAGCTGCTCCCGGCCTGCGTCGCCCTCGTCGCCCACCCCGACGACGAGCGCTACCGCCCGCTGTTCGGCACCGAGGCCCGCACCCCCCTGTTCGACGTCCCGGTGCCGGTGCTGGCCCACGAGTTGGCCGACCCCGAGAAGGGATCGGGCATCGCCATGGTGTGCACGTTCGGCGACACCACCGACGTCACCTGGTGGCGTGAGCTGGCGTTGCCCGTGCGCTCCATCGTCGGGCGCGACGGCCGCCTGGTGGCCGAGCCTCCGCCCGGCGTGCCCGCCGAGGGGCCATGGGCGGAGCTGGCGGGCAGCACCGTCAAGCAGGCCCAGGCCCGCATCGTCGAGCTGCTGGAGCGGTCGGGCGAGCTGGTCGGCCCACCCAGGCCCATCACCCACCCGGTCAAGTTCTGGGAGAACGGCAACCGGCCGCTGGAGATCGTGACCAACTGGCAGTGGTTCATCCGCTACCCGCCGAAGAAGGACCTGCTCCGGCGGGGCGAGGAGCTGCGCTGGCACCCCGAGTTCATGCGGGTCCGCTACGAGAACTGGGTCAACGGCCTGATCGGCGACTGGAACATCACCCGCCAGCGCTTCTTCGGCGTGCCCTTCCCGGTGTGGTACCCGGTGGGCGACGACGGCGGCGTCGACCGCAGCCGGCCCCTGGTGCCGGCAGAGGACCGCCTGCCGGTCGACCCGTCCACCGACGTGCCCGACGGCTACGACGAGTCGCAGCGAGGGCGACCGGGCGGCTTCGCCGGCGACCCCGACGTGATGGACACCTGGGCCACGTCGTCGCTGTCGCCCCAGCTGGTGTCGGGTTGGGTCGACGACCCCGACCTGTTCGAGCGGGTCTTCCCCATGGACCTGCGACCCCAGGCCCACGAGATCATCCGGACCTGGCTCTTCTACACGATCGTCCGCTCCCATCTCATGTTCGACCGCCTGCCGTGGACCGACACCGCCATCTCCGGCTTCGTGGTCGACCCCGACCGCAAGAAGCTCTCGAAGTCGGCGGGCAACGTGGTGGCCGGGCCCATGGCGCTCATCGACGAGTACGGCGCCGACGCCGTGCGCTACTGGGCGGCGAACGGCCGTCCCGGCGCCGACGTCACCCTGGACCTCAACCAGATGCGGGTGGGGCGCCGGCTGTCCACCAAGATCCTCAACGCCTCCCGCTTCGTGCTGTCCCGCCTGCCCGGCGAGCCTCCGGGTGACGCCGCCGTCACCGCCGAGCTCGACCGCTCGATGCTGGGCCAGCTCGCCGGCGTGGTCGCCGACGCCACCGCCGCCTTCGAGGCCTACCACTACACCCGGGCCCTGGAGCGCACCGAGGCGTTCTTCTGGCGGTTCTGCGACGACTACCTCGAGCTGGTGAAGGGCCGGGCCTACGGCGCCCACGACCCGGCTGGCGCCGAGTCCTCACACCAGGCCCTGGCCCGGGCGCTGGAGACCCTCCTGGCCCTGTTCGCCCCGTTCCTGCCCTTCGTCAGCGACGAGGTGTGGTCGTGGTGGAAGCCGGGCTCGGTGCACCGCTCCCCCTGGCCCGACGCCGGCGCCATCGCCGCCCTGGCCGGGGACAGCGACCCGGTGGTGTTCGACGCCGCCGCCCTGGTGCTGGGCGAGGTGCGCAAGGCCAAGACCGGCGCCCAGCGCTCGCTGCGGGCGCCGGTGCGGCGGGCCGTCGTCACCGACACCCCCGAGCGCCTGGCTGCCCTCAGGCAGGCCGCCGCCGACGTGGGCGACGCCGGGCGGGTCGACCAGCTCGAGCTGGTGGAGGGCGGCACGCCCTCGGTGGAAGTGACGCTGGCCGAGGAGTGAGCCGGGGCCCCTAGCCGGCCTTGGCCGCGCTCGACGGGCTGGCCTCGGCGCTGTCGGCGCTCTTGGCGCTGTCGGCGCTCTTGGCGCTGTCGGCGCTCTCGGCGCTCTTGGCGCTCTTGGGCCCTCCTGGGCCTTCCGAGCCGCCGGCGGCGGGCAGCGCCTCGCCGTCGGGGCGCACCCACACCGTGCGCTGCGGGAAGGGGATCTCGATGCCCTCCTCGTCGAAGGCCTGCTTCATGCGCTGGCGCAGCTCCCGCATGACCTTCCACTGGTCGGCCGGGCGGGTCTTGATCACCAGGCGGATGGCCACCCCGTCGGGCCCGAAGGCCTCCACGCCCCACACCTCGGGCTCCTCGAGGACGCTGCGGCTCAGCTTCTCGTCCTTCCACACGCTGTCGGCCACCCGCTTGATGGTGGTCTTGGCCTGGGCCAGGTCGGTCTT
>JAHWKL010000170.1 GCA_019347915.1 Actinomycetota bacterium | reverse complement strand
GGGGCGTGCTTTCGGTCTCCACCACCACTTCCTGCGACCGACCGGCCGGAAGTCTCTCCAGCAGGGCGGCCGCCGGGCCGCCGTCGCCCTGGACGGTCACCTCGGCGCTCCCGGCGGTGACCCGTGTGGTACCGGGGGGCAGGCAGCCCCAGACGAGCTGGGCGGTGGTGTCCTCGACGGCGAAGACGACGGGCACCGACGGGCTCGCGCCCCTTCCCGTGCTCAGGGCAACCAGGCGGCCACCCGGGCCGCCTCCCGCTGCCGCAGGGCGACGTTGACCCGCAGTCGCTCCAGGTGCTGCTGGACGGTTCTCTGCCCCTGGGGCACGGGGTGGTGGGTGAGGAAGTCCTGGACCGCAGCGGCCGGCCCGGGCGTGGACAGGGCGGTGACGCCCCCGAGCATGATGGGGATGGCGTTGTCGGGGAAGCGGGCGACGATCGCCTCCCAGTTGTCCTCGACGAAGGGCCAGGCCACGTCGTTGACGTGGCGGTTGCCGAGGAAGCGCATCACGACGTACGGGGCGTTCTGCGAGCGGATGGCGTCGGTGAGGGTCATGGCCAACGTCTGCCGGGCCAGGCCGGGGTCGGGGAACCGGGCCAGGGCGTAGAGGTAGCGCACCGACTCCTGAGGCGAGGGGGAGCTGCGGTAGCGGTCGAGGAAGGTGGCGTGGTCGCCGGCGGTGCCGTTGGAGGCGACCACGTTGGCGACGGCGGCGGCCACGTCAGGGTCGAGCGAGGAGGGGTCGGTGAGGTAGGCACCGTGGGCCCGCCGGGCCTGCGCCTGCACCTCGCCGTCGTCACCGAGCACGCCGGCGGCGGTCAGCAGGATGCCCCGCAGTGCTCGGGTGAGCTCGTCCTCGCCGGGGCTCGGCTCCCACCCCAGGCGCTGGAAGGCGGGACCCACGAGGGTGCGCACCCAGGCCTGGAAGCGTCGGCGAGGCTCGCCGTCGAGCAGGTGATCGACGGCGCCGAGGACACCGGTCAGGGTGGCCCACACCGTGCGGTCGGTCTCGTCGCCGAAGCCCTGGGCCAGCTCGAGCAGGTCGGGGGCCGGCGTCTGCCCGGCGAGCACCGCCGCCCACGTGTCGTCGACGAGTGCCGCCCGCTCGACCGCGGCCAGCCCGGAAAGCGACCGCCGCAACGAGGCGAGCAGCCGGGGGCCGTAGCCCACCCGGTAGAAGCCGGAGGCGCCGGCGTTGACCACGACCGGGTCGGCCTCGAACCACACCTCGGTGGCGCCGGTCTCCAGCAGCAGGCGCGTCGGCTCGTCTCCGGCCGAGACGAGAAGGGGAACGGGCCACGTCGCCGGCTCGGCCTCGTCGGCGCCGGCGAACAGGAACCGCTGCTGGTCGAGGCGCAACCGGCCGTCCTCGGCCTCGGCGCCCACGAGCGGGTAGCCACCCCGGAAGATCCAGGCGTCCATGATCCGCCGCACCGGCGCTCCCGTCGCCTCCTCGATGGCGTCCCAGAGCTCGGTGGTCTCGGCGTTGTCGTAGGCGTGGGCGGCGAGGTACCGGCGGATGCCCTCCCGGAAGCCCTCGGTGCCGAGGTACTGCTCGAGCATGCGCAGCACCGACGCGCCCTTGACGTAGGTGAGCACGTCGAACATGCCCTCGGCGTCCTGGGGGGAGTGGACGGGGTACTCGATGGGCCGGGTGCTGGCCAGGGAGTCGACGGCGAAGGCGGCCGAGCGCTCCGAGGAGAACGTCTCCCACCGGCGCCACTCAGGCTTGTAGGCGTCGACCGCGGCAACCTCCATGAACGTGGCGAATGCCTCGTTCAGCCACAGCCCGTTCCACCAGCGCATGGTCACCAGGTCGCCGAACCACATGTGGGCCAGCTCGTGTGCCACCACGTCGGCCACCCGCTCGAGCTCGGCGCGGGACACGGCGTCGGGGTCCACGAGCAGGACCTGCTCCCGGAAGGTGATGGCGCCCAGGTTCTCCATGGCGCCGAAGGCGAAGTCGGGCACGGCGATCAGGTCGCACTTGTCGCCGGGATAGGCGATGCCGTAGTACTCGCCGAACCACCGCAGGCAGAACTGGGCGACGTCCAGGGCGAAGGGCGCCAGGTGGCCCTTGCCGGGCACGTGCACCACCCGCAGCGCCACGCCGTCGACGTCGACGGGCTCGGTGGCTTCCAGAGGGCCGACCACGAACGCCACCAGGTAGGTGCTCATGGGGATGGTGTCGGCGAAGCGCACGGCGACGCGGCCGTCGTCGGTGGGGATCTCCTCGACCACCGAGGTGTTGCTCACCGCCAGCAGGCCCTCGGCCACCACCAGGGTCACCGCGAACACCGCCTTGCGGTCGGGCTCGTCCCAGCACGGGAACACCCGCCGGGCGTCGGTGGCCTCCATCTGGGTGGTGGCGATGACGTGGCTGTTGCCGGCGTCGTCGGTGAACACGCTGCGGTAGAAGCCGGCGAGCTTGTCGTTCAGCACCCCCCGGAAGCGCAGGTGGACCGTCCAGTTCCCGGCGTCGGCCGTCTCGGCCAGCGCCAGCGTGAGCCGCTCGGCCTCGGGGTCGAGGGCGGGCTCGGCGGCGAGCCGGCTGCCGTCGCCGGCGGTGACCCAGGCGTCGACGATCTCGAGCTCGACGGCGTTGAGCACCACCTCGCCCACGGGCTCGGTGATCTCCACGGCGATGGCGGCGGTGCCGTCGAAGGTGGAGGTGTCGAGATCGGGCTCGATGCGCAGCTCGTAGCGGCGGGGGACGACCGTGCGGGGCAGCCGGTGCCCGTGGTCCTGGCCGCCGTTGTGGTTCATGGCGGGATGCTAGCGACGCTCGCGGGGCGTTCTGGTCCCAGAAACGCCGGGAAAAGGTCCCGCTGCTGAGGCCAGAACGAAGCGGCCGGCGGGCATCGCCGGCGAAATGTGGTCCTCCGCTAGCTTGCGCCTGTGGACACCCGCTTCGACGTGCTCGGCATCGGCAACGCCCTGGTCGACGTCATCGCCCAGGTCGACGACGCCTTCCTCACCGGTCACGGGCTGGTCAAGGGCTCCATGGCGCTGCTCGACGCCGGTCGGGCCCTCGTCCTTCGAGACGACATGGGACCGGCGGTGGAGCGCTCCGGTGGATCGGCGGCCAACACGCTCGCCGGCGTCGCCTCACTGGGTGGCCGAGGCGCCTTCATCGGCAGCGTGGGTGACGACCGGCTGGGCAAGGTCTTCGCCGACGACATCCGCTCCGTGGGCGTGGAGTTCCACTCGGGGCCGACGCCTGCCCAGGCCCCCACCGGGTGCTGCCTGGTGGCGGTCACCCCCGACGCCGAGCGCACCATGTCCACGCTGCTGGGCGCGGCCGGCGAGCTCGGTCCCGACGACGTCGACGAGCACTTCGTGGCCGCTGCCGCGGTCACCTACCTGGAGGGCTACCTCGTCGAGCAGAGGGGTGCCCGGGAGGCCTTCTACGAAGCGGCGGCTGCCGCTCACCGGGCCGGGCGGAAGGTGGCGCTGACGCTCTCCGACTCCATGTGCGTGGGCCGGTTCCGCCAGGAGTTCCTCGAGCTGGTGGAGGGCACGGCCGACCTGCTGTTCTCCAACGAGGACGAGCTCCGCCTGCTGTACGGCACCGACGACGCCGACCGGGCCCTGGCCGAGGCCGAGCGCCGGTGCTCGCTGGTGGCCTTGACCCGGGGCGCGGCCGGGTCGACCGTCGCCGCCGCCGGCCAGCGCTACGAGGTCCCAGCCGTCCCGGTGGCGGCGGTGGTCGACACCACCGGCGCCGGCGACCTCTACGCCGCCGGCTTCCTCTCCGGCTTCACCCGGGACCGCGACCCGGCCACCTGCGGGCTGTTGGGGGCGGCCGCCGCCGCCGAGGTCATCGCCCACCTAGGCGCCCGTCCCGAGACCGATCTCGCCGCCCTGGTGGCCCCCCTGCTGGAGTGATCCTCAGCCGGCTCAGGATGCCGCCGACCTCTTGCGGGCCCAGGCCGCCTGGGTGGCCAGCCCCTCCGGCAGGCCGATGGCCGGCGTCCAGTCCAGGAGCTCGTGCGCCCGCTCGAACGAGCCCTCGTCACGCTCGACGTCGCCGGCGACGGCCACGGCGTGCGGGGCCATCCGGGTCGGGGCCGGCACGGTCCGCAGCTCCAGCCCGGGCCGGGCGGCTCCGGCGAGCTCGTCGTGCAGCGCGGACAGGGCAGCCGCGAAGCCCGCCGGCGGTGCGGCGGGCTCCAGCGGCAGCGTCACAGCGGGAGGGTAGGCCGGGCCGCCGGTCCTTTGGCGCTCCTAGGCTCCGCGGCGTGTCGGTCCTGCTCGCCCTGCTCGCCAGCGTGCTGTGGGGCACCTCCGACTTCCTGGGCGGCAACGCCAGCA
>JAHWKL010000016.1 GCA_019347915.1 Actinomycetota bacterium | reverse complement strand
CACCTCTGTTCCGCCCGGCCAAGCCGGCTACGCCGGCGGCCGGACGGCGGATAATCGCCCGAGCGACGCTGCGGAGTCCGCCAGGCGGAGCAGCGAGAGCAGCCGGTCCAGCTCCGTGCAACGGGTGCCGGCGGATTATCGCCGGCACAATGACAGAGTGACGGCGGTGGTGCGGGCCTCAGGGGTGGTCAAGCGCTGGGGGCGCACCACCGCCCTGGACGGGGCCAGCCTGGAGGTGGGGCGGGGCGTCACCGGGCTGCTCGGCGCCAACGGGGCGGGCAAGACCACGCTGCTCGGACTCGTGCTCGGGCTCGAGACGCCCGACGAGGGTCACCTGGAGGTGCTCGGGCTCGACCCCGCCAGCGCCGGGGCCCGGGTGCGTGAGCGGCTGGGGTACGTCCCCGAGCACGACGCCCTCGACCCCGATGCCCGGGCGAGCGACCTGGTCCGCCACCTGGCCGAGGTCCACGGCCTGCCCCGGCGGGAGGCGGTGGGGCGGGCCAGCGACGCCCTGTGGCTGGTTGGCCTGGGGGAGGAGCGCCAGCGGCCGGTGGGCACCATGTCGACCGGTCAGCGCCAGCGGGTCAAGCTGGCCGCGGCCCTGGCCCACGACCCTGCCCTGCTGCTGCTGGACGAGCCGACCAACGGGCTCGACCCCCTGCAGCGTGACGAGATGCTGACCCTGATCCGGCGCATCGGCTCGGAGCTGGGGGTCGACGTGGTGCTCTCGTCGCACCTGCTCGAGGAGGTGGAGCGAACCTGCGACGCCGCCGTCATCCTGGCCGCCGGGCGGGTGGTGGCGAGCGGCAGCCTGGGCGAGCTGACCAGGGGCGCCGGCGGGCTGGAGGTGGAGGTCGACGAACGGCCCTGGGCGATGGCGCAGTCCCTCACCGCCCGCGGCCTGGAGGTGCAGGTCGAGGGACTCCGGCTGGTCGTCGCCGGCGCCGTGGAAACCGCCGCCGATGCGGTTCGAGACGGCGCCGCCACCCTCGACATCGGGCTGCGCCGGCTGCAGGCCCGCACCACCACGCTCGAGAACGTGTTCCTAGCCGCCGGCACGGGTGCCGGGGAAGCGGCGCCGGCGGGCACGGGACCGCAGCGGTGAGCGACGCCCGCATCCTCGACCGGGGCTACCGGCGCTACTCCGGTCCCCGCCTGGGCACAGCGGGCGCCGTCCGGAGCCTGGCCCGCCACAGCGCCGAGCGGGCACTGGGGCTGCGCCGCTCTCCGTGGGCCAAGGTCTTGCCGCTGCTGTCCGTCGCCATCGCCTACGTACCGGCCGTGGTGTTCGTGGGCATCGCCGCCCTGCTCCCCCAGCAGCTCGTGCAGCGCACCGGTGTCCTGCCCGGCCCCGCCGACTACTACCGCTTCATCAGCGCCGCCATCGTGATCTTCGTGGCCCTGGTCGGGCCCGAGGTGCTCTGCCCCGACCGGCGCAACCGGATGCTGGGGATGTACTTCGCCTCGCCGCTGACGCGCGACACCTACCTGGTGGCCAAGGTCCTGGCCGTGGTGCCGGTGCTGGCGCTGGTCACCCTGGGCCCTCCCCTGCTGTTGCTGGTGGGACTGACCCTGGCCGAGGCCGGTCCCGAGGGCCCGGTCGAGTTCTTCGTGGCCCTGGCACGGGTGCTGGCCGGCGGGCTGGCCGTTTCGGCGGCCTACACCGCCGTGTCGCTGGCCGTTTCCTCACTCACCGACCGGCGAGCACTGGCCTCGGCCGGCATCATCCTCGTGCTGCTGGTCTCCTCCGTCGTCGCCGGCGTCGGTGCGTCCGGCAGCGGCGACGCCCTCCTGCTGCTCGACGTGTCCTCGATCCCCCTGGAGCTGGTGCAGCGCATCTACGGCCAGCCCGGCGCCGCTCCGGGGCTGTCCACTGCGTCGGTGCTGGCCGCCAATCTGGCGTGGACGGTCGGGGCTGCCCTGTTCGTCCGCCAGCGCTACCACGGCCTTCCGGTCAACCGGTGAACCGGTGACACCGGTGGTCGAGCTCGACCGGGCCTCCAAGTGGTTCGGGGACGTGGTGGCGGTGTCGGAGGTCTCCTTCCGCCTGGGGCCCGGCGTCACCGCCCTGCTCGGGCCCAACGGAGCCGGGAAGTCCACCGTGCTGCGCCTGGTGTGCGGCCTGGCCTCCCCTTCCCAGGGTGAGGTGCGCATCTTCGGCGGCGACCCCCGGGCCGATCACCGGCTGTACCGCCGCCTCGGCCTGGTGCCCCAGCAGCAGGCCCTGTTCGATGCGATGACTGCCCTGCGCTTCGTGGCCCTGACCGCCTCGCTGCACGGCGTGACCGCCCCCGAGGCCATGGCCGCCGAGGCCCTGTGCGTGGTGGAGCTCGACCCCGGCGACGGGCGGGGACTGGAGACCTATTCCAAGGGCATGCGCCAACGGGTCAAGGTGGCCCAGGCGCTGGTCCACGACCCCGAGCTCCTGGTGCTGGACGAGCCCCTCGACGGCCTCGACCCGCGGCAGCGGGCCCGGCTCATCGGCCTCTTCCGCCGCCTGGGCGAGGAGGGGCGCTGCGTCCTGGTGTCGAGCCACGTGCTCGACGAGGTCGAGCGCTGGGGCTCGCGGGTACTCGTCCTGGCCCAGGGCCGGCTGGCCGCCGAGGGCGACTTCCACGCCATCCGCGACCTCATGGAGGACCGGCCCCGGCGGATCCGCCTGCGCACTGACCGGCCGCAGGCCCTGGGAGCCGAACTGCTCGGCGCCGGCGCGGTGGCGGGAGTGACGGTGACGGGGCCCGACGCCGTCGTGGTCGACACCGTCGACGGCGCCGCCTTCCGGCGGATGGTGGCGCCGGCGGCCCGGGCCGCCGGCGCCCGCCTCCTCGAGCTGGTGCCCCTGGATGACGACCTCGAGAGCGTCTTCCGCTACCTGGTCGGCCGGTAGCGATCGTGGCGCTGCTGTGGCGGACGTTGGTGGGAGCCGGCGCCGGCCGGGGACGCCTGATCGGGCTGGCCGCCCTCGGGGTGGTGGCGGTGCTGCTGGGCGCCAACCTCGGCGCCGACGCTCCGGGTGGACCACTCGAGCACGGAGCGGCCCTGGTGAGCGCCTACGGGCTCTCGCTGCTCGTACCCGTCGTCACCCTCGTCTTCGCCTCCTCGGTGCTGGGCGACCCGAGCGAGGACGGCACCCTGGTGTACCTGTGGTTGCAACCGGTGCCCCGGTGGCAACTGGTGCTCACCGCCCTCGGCGCCGCCCTCACCCTCGCCCTGCCCCTGACGGTGGTGCCCCTGGCGTTGGCGGCGACCGCCTCCGGGGGCGGCCTCCGGCTGGTGACGGCCACCGTCGTCTCGTGCACCATCGGCGTCATCGCCTACGCCGGCGTCTTCGCCTGGCTGGGACTGCGGGTGAGGCGGGCCCTGCTGTGGGGAGTGCTCTACGTCCTGGTGTGGGAGGGATTCGTGGCCCGCGCCGGCGACACCGTGGCGCTGCTGGCCCTGCGCACCTCGACCCGGTCGGTGCTGGGCCACCTCAGCGGGACCACCACCGCCGGCGCTGAGGGCTCCCTGGTCGTCTCCGTGGCCATCCTGCTTCTCGCCGGGGCCGGCGGCTTCGCCCTGACGGTCCGCCGGCTCACTCGCCAGGAGGTGGCGTAACCGGCTCGCCCGCCGGGGTGCAGGGACGTCGCTGTGAACGGGTCTGCACCGGCAACACACCGTGGTCGACGGCATGGTTTCGGGTCCCCGGCCAGCGGGCACAGCCGGCGACCCAGGCGGCAGTCACCATTCAGGGGGGTCAGCGATGCGGGTCAAGGGCGCGGTCGTCGTCGTCACCGGAGCATCGAGCGGGATCGGCCGGGCGACAGCACTGGCCTTCGCCAGTCACGGGAGCGCCGTGGTGCTGGCTGCCCGCCGCCAGGAGGCGTTGGACCAGGTGGCGGCCGAGTGCGTGTCGGCCGGCGGCCGGGCGCTGGCCGTCCCCACCGACGTGACCGACGCCAAGGCGGTGGACGAGCTCGCCCGGCGGGCAGTCGAACACTTCGGACGCATCGACGTGTGGGTCAACGGCGCGGCGGTGTCGCTGTACGCGCCCTTCCTCGAGGCGCCGCTCGAGGAGTTCCGCCGGGTGCTCGACGTCAACGTGATGGGGCCCGTCCACGGCTGCCGGGCCGCGCTTGCCCAGATGAAGCAGCAGGGCGCCGGCGTGGTCGTGAACGTCTCTTCGGTCGTCGGGGTGGTCCCGCAGCCCTACAACCACCCCTACTCCATGTCGAAGGCGGCGGTGAAGGCGCTGAGCGCCGGCCTCCGCCAAGAGCTGATGCTCGACGGCGCCCGTGGGATCAAGGTGGTCAGCGTGCTGCCGGCGGCGATCGACACGCCGTTCTTCGCCCACGCCGCCAATGCCACCGGCCGGCAGGTGAAGGCCATGCCGCCGGTGTACGCCCCGCAGCGGGTGGCCCGGACCATCGTCAACGTGGTGCGGGTCCCCCGGCGCGACGTGGTGGTGGGCACGATGGGTCGGGCCTTGGTCCTGCAGGCCAAGATGGCGCCCGGGCTCATGGAGAAGCTGATGGCGATGCTGGTGGACACGCTCCATCTGTCGCCCACCACGCCGGTGCCGTCGACCGACGGCAACCTCTACGAGCCGGCGCCGGGGAAGGGGTCGGTCCACGGCGACGCCAACGGCCGGCGGCGCACCGCCATCCGGCGCGCCCTGTCCGGTGCAGCGCTGACCGGAGCCCTCGTCGGCGCTCGGCGGCGCCGGACACCGGCAGACGCCACCGGTAGCCTGACCCGGTGAACCTGGCCAAGATCCTCGTGGTCGCGGGCATCGTGCTCGTGGTCGCCGGCTTGGTGGTGGGCGTCGGCAGCCGTCTCGGTCTCGGCCGACTGCCCGGGGACCTCAGGTTCGGATCGGACAACGTCCGGGTCTACGTTCCCCTGACCACCATGATCATCGTGTCGGTGGTGCTCACGATCGTGGTGAACCTGTTCTTCCGCCGTTAGCGGACTCGCCCCCGGCGTCCCCGTCCTCGCCCTCGGACGAGGGGCGTTCGGACGGGAGGAAGGCACCGGCCACGCCGATGACGACGGCGGCCGCCGCCACCACGCCGGCGTTCACCAAACGGGTGCCGCCCCTGGCGGCGCAGGCCTCGTCCGGATTGCCCACCACGGTTCCGGCCGCGGTGTCGGGGTGGGCACTCGAACCCGTCAGCGGCGGAGTGCACTCCACCACCCCGGCGAAGGTGAAGGGCAGCAGCGTGTAGACCACGGCGGCCACGACGAACACGACGGCGACCAGAGGGACCACCCGCTGGCGGGTGGTGGCTCCGGGCTCCCAGGGCTTCGGTTGCTGCGGCACGCCCCCAGCCTGCCTCAAACCGTCGTGCCGAGCACGACGCCCCCGTAGCCTCGGACGCCATCGCCGTCTCCCGGCCCTTCGCCCACCCCCACGACCGAGAGATCCTGCGCCTGGCCGTGCCCGCCCTCGGGGCGCTGGCCGCCGAGCCGCTGTACGTCCTGGTGGACACCGCCGTGGTCGGTCGGCTGGGGACGCCGCAACTCGGCGGCTTGGCGGTGGCCACCACCCTGCTGCTCACCGGCTACGTGCTGTTCAACTTCCTGGCCTACGGCACCACCGCCTCGGTCGCCCGCCGGCTGGGCGCCGGCGATTCCCGGGGAGCGGCCCGGGACGGCGCCCAGGGCATGTGGCTGGCGCTCGGCATCGGCGTCGCCCTGGCCGTGCTCGGGTTGGCCCTGGCGCCCTGGCTGGTGGCGATCATGGGTGCCACGGGGGCGATCGAGACCAACGCCCTCGTCTACCTGCGCATCAGCCTGGTGGGCGTCCCCGCCCTCCTCGTCACCCTGGCCGGCACCGGCTACCTGCGCGGGCGCCAGGACACCATGACGCCGCTCATCGTGACCCTCGTCGCCGTCGCCGCCAACCTGGTCCTGGAGCTGGTGCTCATCTACGGCTTCGGCTTCGGCATCGGTGCCTCGGCCCTGGCCACGGTGGTGGCCCAGTTGGGCTCGGCCATCGCCTACGTGTGGTGGGTGGCTCGCGACGTGCGGTCCGCCGGCGTGCCCGTCGCTCCCGAGGCAGCGGCCATCCGCCGCCTGGCCGTCGTGGGCCGCGACCTGTTCGTGCGGACCGCCGCCCTCCGCCTCTCGCTGACCTTCGCCACCGCGGTGGCCGCCCGCCTCGGCGCGGTGGACCTCGGGGCCCACCAGATCGCCTTCGAGCTGTGGTCGTTCCTGGCCCTGGTGCTCGACTCACTGGCCATCGCCGGCCAGGCCATGATCGGTCGCCTGCTCGGCTCGGGGGACCTCGCCGGCGCCCGCCGGGCCGGGCGGCGGATGATCGAATGGGGCGTCGGCGCCGGCGTGGCGTTCGCCGCCCTCGTGGCCGCCCTCCGCCCGGTGCTGCCCCGCCTGTTCACCGACGACGCCGAGGTGGTGGCCCTGTGCGCCTTCGTGCTGGTGTTCGTGGCCGCCCTTCAGCCCGTCAACGCCGTGGTGTTCGTGCTCGACGGCGTGCTCATCGGCGCCGGCGACATGGGCTTCCTCGCCCGGGCCATGGTGCTGGCCGCTGTGGTGTTCGCCGCCGCCGCCGGCGCCGTGCTGGTGCTGGGACTGGGCATCGGCTGGCTGTGGGCGTCGCTGGGGGTGCTCATGCTCACCCGGATGACGGCACTGGCATGGCGCTTCGCCGGCGCCGCCTGGGCCGTCGCCGGCTCCCCGCCGGGGTAGTCACCGTTCTGGCAGCAGGAACGGTGTGTTTCCGAACAGGTGCGTTTCCGAACCGATTCTGCTGCCAGAAGCGAGAGTGGCGAGTCAGGCGCCGGCCCGCTCCCGGAGCAGCCGGGTGACCGCCTTGCCGTCGGCCCGGCCGCGGGTGGCCTTCATGACCTGGCCCACGAAGAACCCCGTCACCTTGGCGTCGCCGCCCTGGTACCGCCCCCAGGCGTCGGGGTTGGCGGCGATGATCTCGTCGACGGCGGCGGCCAGGGCGTCGTCGCCCATGGCCTCGAACCCCTTGGCCCGGGCGATCTCGGCGGGATCTCCACCGGAGGCCACCAGCTCGGCCAGCACGGCCTTGGCCTGGGTGGCGGTGAGCTGGCCGGCGACCTCCATGCGGGTGAGGGCGGCGAGGGCGGCCGGGTCGAGGGCGTCGGCCGGCTCCCCGGCGAGGTCGTGCTCGGCGTGGACCAGGAGGCGCTGGGCCTCGCCCCCAGCGTCGAGCGCCGCCAGCACCAGCTCGTCGAGGCCCCGCTCGACCACCACCGCAACCTCGCCGGGGACGGCGCCGGTGGCCGTCGCCAGCCGCCGGCGGCGCTCGGCCGGCAGCACCGGCAGCGACTGGCGCACCGACTCCCGCCAGGCGTCGTCGGGCACCAGCGGCACCAGGTCGGGCTCGGGGAAGTAGCGGTAGTCGAAGGCCTCCTCCTTGGAGCGCAGCACGTGGGTGCGCCCGTCGGCCTCGTCCCAGTGGCGGGTCTGCTGGACCACCCGCTCGCCGGCGGTGAGCAGGTCGATCTGGCGCCGGGCCTCGTACTCGATGGCCCGGCCCAGCGACCGGGTGGAGTTCAGGTTCTTGACCTCGCAGCGGGTCCCCAGCGTGGCGGAGCCGGCAGGGCGCACGGAGACGTTGGCGTCGACCCTCATGCTGCCTTCTTCCATGCGGGCGTCGGAGGCGCCGGTGGCCAGCAGCACCGCCCGGAGCTCGTTGACGTAGGCCCGGGCCTGCTCGCCCGAACGCACGTCGGGCCGGCTCACGATCTCGACCAGGGGGACGCCCGACCGGTTGTAGTCGACCAGGGAGTGGTCAGCCTCGTGGATGCGCCCGCCACCGCCCACGTGGGTCGACTTCCCCGTGTCCTCCTCGAGATGGGCCCGCTCGATGCCGACCCGGCTGCCGTCGGGCAGCTCCAGGAAGCCGTCGACGTTGATGGGCTGGTCGTACTGGGAGATCTGGTAGTCCTTGGGCATGTCCGGATAGAAGTAGTTCTTCCGGTGGAACAGGCTCGGCCGCACCGTGCAGCCCAGCGCCTCGCCCAGGCGCATGGCCAGCTCGACGGCCTGGCGGTTGAGCACGGGCAGCGAGCCGGGCAGCCCCAGGCACACCGGGCACACGTTGGTATTGGGCTCGTCGCCGAAGGCGTTGCGGCAGCCGCAGAAGAGCTTGGTGGCGGTGGCCAGCTCGCAGTGGACCTCGAGGCCGACCACGGTCTCCCACTCGGTGGTGCTCCCAGCGCCGGTCCTCTCGGTGGCCGTGCCCTGGGTGGCGGTCATCGGCTCGGCCCCTCGCCGGCAGCACCGGCCATGGCGTGCTCGAGCACCGCCGCCGCCCGGAACATGGGCGCCTCCCCCAGTGCCGGCGCCAGCACCTGCACGCCCACCGGCAGGCCGTCGTCGCCCCGGCCGAAGGGCACGGAGATGGCCGGGTCGCCCGACAGGTTGGACGGGATGGTGCACACGTCGGAGAGGTACATGGCCAGGGGGTCGGACACCTTGGCACCGAGGGGGAACGCCGTGGTCGGCGTGGTCGGGCACACCAGCAGGTCGAACGTCTCGTAGGCGGCGGCGAAGTCGCGGATGATCAAGGTGCGCACCTTCTGGGCCTTGCCGTAGTAGGCGTCGTAGTAGCCGGAAGAGAGAACGAAAGAGCCCATCATAATCCGCCGCTTCACCTCGGGGCCGAAGCCGGCGGTGCGGGTGGCGACGTTCATGGCCCCGGTGGTGGGGGCCTCGACCCGCAGGCCGTAGCGCACGCCGTCGTAGCGAGCCAGGTTGCTCGACGCCTCGGCCGGGGCGATGAGGTAGTAGGCGGACAGCCCGAAGCCGACCGCCGGGACGCTGGCCTCCTCGACCTTGGCTCCCGCCGCCGCCAGCGCGTCGGCGGCCGCCTCGACCCGAGCTCGCACGTCGGGGGCGATGCCCTCCCCCAGCAGCTCGGTGATGACCCCGACTCGCAGGCCGTCGACGCCCTGGTCGAGCGAGGCCCGCAGCGCCGGCGCCGGCCCGGGGATCGAGGTGGAGTCGAGCGGGTCGTGGCCGGCGATGACCTCGAGCAGGGCGGCAGCGTCGGCCACGGTGGGCGCCAAGGGGCCGATCTGGTCGAGGCTGCTGGCGAAGGCCACCAGGCCGTAGCGGCTGACCATGCCGTAGGTGGGCTTCACCCCCACCACACCACAGAGACCGGCCGGCTGGCGGATGGAGCCGCCGGTGTCGGAGCCCAGGCCCAGAGGGGCGAAGCCGGCGGCCACGGCGGCGGCGCTGCCTCCGCTGGACCCGCCCGGGACCCGGCCGGTGTCGTGGGGGTTGCGGGTGGGGCCGAACGCCGAGTTCTCGGTGGAGCTGCCCATGGCGAACTCGTCGAGGTTGGTCTTGCCGATGGGGACGGCGCCGGCGGCCACCAGCCGGCTCACGACGGTGGCGTCGTAGGGCGGGCGCCAGTGCTCGAGGATCCGCGACGAGCAGGTGGTGGGCACGCCCCTGGTGCACAGGTTGTCCTTCAGCGCCACCGGCACGCCGGCCAGCGGCCCGGGGTCCTCGCCGGCGGCCACCCGGCGGTCGATGCCTTCGGCGGCGGAGCGGGCGTGCTCGTCCATCAGCGTCAGGAAGGCGTGGATCTCGCCGTCCCGCTCCCGGATCACGGCCAGGTGCTCGTCGACCACGTCGGCCGCCCGACGCTCGCCGGCGCGGACGGCGGCGGCGATCTCCGTCGCCGCCAGGTTGGGCCTCTCCCCCATCTACGGGAGCTCGCCGAGCACGGGAGGGACCCGGAAGCGCTGCTCCTCGACCGCCGGCGCCGCTCCCAGGATCTCGTCGCGGTCGAGGCCGGGCCGCACGACGTCGTCGCGCAGCACGTTGACGAGGGGCAACGGGTGGGCGGTGGGAACCACACCCTCGGTGTCGAGAGCCTCGACGTCGGCGGCGTGGTCGAGCACGGCTGCCAGCTGGCCGGTGAACAACTCGAGCTCGTCCTCGCTCAGCTCGAGTCGTGCCAGTCCGGCCACGTAAGCGACGTCGTCACGAGAGATGCGGCCGCCCATGGCGCCCATGGTAGGGCTCCGTCCCGTCCCCAGCCTCACTGTTCCTCGGTGATCGGTGGCGACGGCGCCACCCGGCGCACGAACTCCACGCAGCGCCGGGCGACCTCCCCGCGGTCGTGATCGAGGGTGGCCACGTGATAGCTGCGGTGCAGGGCGACGCGCTCGACCGGGCCGGCGACCCGCCCGGCCAGATGGTCGCTGTCAGCCGGGTCGACCACGTGGTCGTGAGCGCTGGTCATGACCAGCACGGGGCAGGCGACACGGCCCAGGTCGGCCTGCAGCTCGTCCAGCGCCCGGTGCAGCGACAGCAGGGCGGCGAGAGGCACGGTGTCGTAGGCCGGTTCCTCGGCATCCGGGTCGGCGATGTCGGGCGGCCCTGCCGGGGAGACGACCTCGCCGGCGTCCACCATCAGGCCGATCATCTCCGTGAGCGCCGGGTCGGCCGGCCGAGCCATCGGGTTGATGCACACCAGCCCTGCCACCTCGGGGTGGCGGGCGGCCAGCCGGGCGGCGAGGGTGCCGCCCATCGAGCACCCGGCGACGACCACATCCGGGCAGCGGGCGGCCAGACGGAGGTACGCCCGCTCAGCCGCCGCCCACCAGTCGGCGAAGCCGGTGAGGACCATGTCGTCGACGGTCGTCCCGTGGCCGGGAAGCCGGGGGAGCTCCACGCTGCAGCCGGCGCCGGCGAGCGCCTCGGCCAGGGGTCGCACCGTCGCCGGGCTGCCCCCGAACCCGTGGAGGACCACGACGCCCACCGGTCCCCCCTCGACCGACCATCCCTCGGCCCCCGGCCACACGGCAGGCGGGGACGGCGACTCACCAGCGGCCATGGGGCCGGGAGGGTAGCGAGGGTGGTCGCGCCAGCGCCCGGTAGGTTGCGGGGATGCCGAGCTACCCCTTCCTCAGCGACGAGTGGATCGAAGCGGCCCGCGGGATCCGCGAACAGCACCGCGACGAGCCGCAGCCGGCGGTGGAGCCGATCCGGATGAACCAGGTGGTCACCGACGTCCCCTTCGGCGGCGGGGTGGTCAAGTCCCACATCGACACCACGTCGGGGACCACGGAGATGGAGCTCGGCCACCTCGACGAGCCCGACGTCACCCTCACCCTCGACTACGCCACCGCCCGCGACATCTTCGTGAACCAGGACCGGGACGCCGCCATGCAGGCGTTCATGGCCGGCAAGATCAAGGTCCAGGGCGACATGGCCAAGCTCCTCACCATGCTCCAGGCCCCCTCGTCGCCCCTCGCCGACGAGGTCGCCGAGCAGATCCAGAAAATTACTCTGTGACTTTCGCCGGCGATAATCCGCCGGCGCCCGTTGCACGGAGCTGGACCAGTCCTCGTCGCTGCTCCGCCTGGCGGACTGCGCAGCGTCGGCGCAGCGATAATCCGCCGGCGCCCGTTGCACGGAGCTGGACCAGCGTCGTTCGCTGCTCCGCCTGGCGGACTCGATGCCGCTTGCGCCGGCGCTAATCCGCCGGCGCCCGTGCACGGAGCCGCGTTGCGCTGCGTTCGCTGCTCCGCCTGGCGGACTCCGCAGCGTCGCTCGGGCGATAATCCGCCGGAGCGAGGGCTGCCGACGCCCGGCAACAGGCCCGGGTGGGTAGGTGGGTGCGCCCATCGTCGAGCTCGATCAGTCCCAGGGCGGCGAGGAAGCGCAGAAGAGGCCAGATGGGGTCGAGCAGGCCGGTACGGGCGGCGGCCGGGTGGGCGTGGTGCGAGTTGTGGTAGCCGTGGCCCAGCAGCGGGATGGCGAGCCAGGCCACGTCGTAGCCGGGCGAGTCGCGATGGGGCTTGCGCCCGTAGAGGTGGCCCACGGTGTTGACCAGTCCCATCACTCCCAGGTAGCACACGAGGTGCACCACCAGCATGGTCAGCACCTGCGCCAGTCCGAACATGACGAAGAAGAAGCCGACGACGGCGCTGCGGAGGGCGAGGTGGAAGACCCCTCGCCCCGTCGGCGCGCCTGCCGGCAGCTGCTTCCTGGCCACGGCGAACAGGTAGGCGTTGCCGAACAGGACCGCCAGCGGCCGGCGCTGCCGCGGTGAATGAGGGTCGAGCGGCGTGTCGGCGTACCGGTGGTGCAGCCGATGCACCGCCGCCCACGTCTCGGGATGGGTTCCGACGACGACCTGGAAGTAGGTGTCGAGCAATGACGCCACGGCGGGGCGCACCCGGAAGGCCCGGTGGGCCAGGCAGCGGTGGCAGTAGACCTCGGTGACGAGGGCGGCGAGCACGGCCGAGCACAGGCCGATGACCACTCCTACGGGCACGTCAGGCACCATAGCTTCCGGACCCCGGTGACTCGACGAGGGAGCGCTCACTCGCCTCGTCACCGACCGGACGGGACGAAAACCCGATCGCGGCTACCGCTTGAGGAAGATGTCGACCTGGGTGTTGCGGGCGACCCGGGCGCCGGGCTCGGGGTCGGTGGTGAAGGGCTTGCCCTTCGAGGGACCGGTCACGTCCCCAGGGATGAGACCGGCTTCCTCCAGGATCCGGTTCGCCTCCTCCAGTGCCCGGCCCGCGATGTCGGGGACCTGCACCAGGTCGGGCCCCTTGGACACGACCAGGGTGATGGTCCGGCCCCGGGCCACGGTGGCCCCGGCACCCGGGTCGGTGCCGATGACCTGCCCCTTCGGCACCGAGTCGCTGAACCGCTCGGTCACCTCGGCACCCAGCCCGAGCTCGCCGAGCTGGGCCCGGGCCTGGTCGACGGTCTTGCCCGCCACGTTGGGCACGGTGCGGGGTGCGGGCCCGGCCGAGACGACCAGGTCGACCTCCGTGCCCTTGCGCAGCTCCGGCGGTCGCTCCTGCTCATCGGACGACCACGTGAGCACCAACCCCTCGTCGACCTCCTCGTCGTGGCGGGGGTGCACCTCGCCCAGGGCCAACTCGGCGGCGCCGAGCATGGCCTCGGCCTCCTCGACGGGGACGCCGGCCAGGTCGGGGACCGACTTGAACGGCAGCCCGTTGGAGATGAGGAGCGTGACCGTGGCGTTCTCCTCGAGCACGGTGCCCGGTACCGGGTCCTGACTGATGACGTGGCCTTCGGGGACCGCCTCGTTGAAGTCGCGGGTGACCTCCACCGCCCAGGTCAGCTCGGCTTCCTCCTGGACCCGCTGGAGCACCGCCCGGGCGTCCTCCTCCGGGCGGCTGTCGACGTCGGGGACCACGGCGGTGGCGGGCTGGGCCTGGATGTAGGCGAAGATGCCGCCCGCCGTACCACCGATGAGCAGCACGAGCAGCAGGAACCAGGGCCAGCGGCGCCGGCGCCGGCGGGGCTCGCCCGTCTCCTCACGATCGGGAGCCTCCGGCCCCCCGCCGAACATCTCCTGTCCGTCGAACACCGCCGTGGCCGGCCCCGACCGCACCACCGTGGCGTCGCCGTCACCATCGTCGCCCTCGCCCTCAACGGCGCGGTGGGTGACCGGCAACAACGTGGCGTCTTCCTCGCCGGCCGAACCGGGGCGCAGGGCCACGGCGCCGGCCAGGGGCAGTGGCTCGGGTTCGTCGAGCTCCCGGGCAGCGCGGACCAGGGCCCGGCCCAGGGAGGCGGCGTCGGGACGCTCGGCCGGATCAGGCTTGCCCACCCGCTCCAGCACCGGCTTCAGCGGGCCGAGGGCATCGGGCACCGGGACGGGAGTGTCGACCCGCCCGGCAAGCGTGGCGATGGTGGACTCTCCGACGAGGGGCACGGCGCCGGTGACGGCTTCGATCAGGACCAGGCCGAGGGCGTAGACGTCGGCCTTGCCGTCGACCCGGCGGCCGGAGGCCTGCTCGGGGGCCGCGTACTTCACGGTGCCGAGGACACTGTCGCTGGGCTCGGTCCAGGCGGCCTCGGACAGCGCCCGGGCCAGGCCGAAGTCGGCGACGCGCAGCCGGCCGTCGTCACCGAACAACAGGTTCGCCGGCTTGATGTCGCGGTGGACGAAGCCCCGGCTGTGGGCGAAGTCCAGGGCGCGGGCGGTGTCGAGGCCCACCATCAGCGCCTGCGAGGGGCTCAGGCGGCGCCCCTGGTCCAACATGCCCCGCAGGCTGCCGCCCCCGAGGAACTCGAGCACCAGGTAGGGACCGTCCGCCTCCCCCCAGTCGTAGACCGCCATGAGGTTGGGATGGCTGAGGGCGGCAGCGGCCCGGGCCTCGGCCTGGAACCGGGTCAGGAAGGCCTCGTCGTCGGCCAGCGCGGGATGGAGGATCTTGACCGCCACCCGCCGGCGGAGGGTCACGTCGTCGGCCAGGTACACCTCGGCCGACGAGCCCGAGCCGATCGGCGCCGTCAGGCGGTACCGACCACCGAGCACGCGGCCGACCTGCTCCGTCATCCGCGACGTGGCCACCTCGCGAGGGTAACCCGCCAGTCGGGCGCACACGGGGACACTCGCGGGGTGGCACTGCCGCGGCCGAGGCACGGCGGCGGTGGGCATCCCGTCGATGCGTCGGGCAGGATGCCATGGTGGGCCCTGACGTCGTCGACGAGCTCGAGCGCTTCATCGCCGCCGAGGGACTGTGGCGCCCGGACGACCTCGGCGCCCTGGTGGCGCGTCTCGCCGGTGAGCCCGACGAGGTGTGCCGCGGGCTCGCCGCCGATCTGTCGCCGCTGCTCGCCCGGACGTTGCGTGGCCCGGTCCCCGTGCGGCTGGCGGCCGACATCGAGGCGGTCGTCTATCCCCGCCTGTGGAAGCTGATGGAGGCCGTCGGTGACGGCCTGCCCGAAGCCGAGCAACGCACGCGCCTGGCCGTGCTCGGCGGACGTCTCGCCCTCCTGGTGAGCGACGACCGACCGTGACGCGGCGCCGTATCGCCCTCACCGCCTTGCTGGCCCTCGCCCTCTTCGGGTTCGTCTACGCCTTCACCCTGGGCGGTGACGAGGACGCCACTCCCGGCGACGCCGCCGTCGAGCACCTGGTGCCCGCACCCGGCTCCCAGACCGTCCGCCAGGCCGAGATCGGCATCGACCTCGTGCCCGAGTGGACGGCGCTGCTCGTCATCAACGGCGTCGAGATCCCCGAGGACCAGCTCCGCCGGGTCGAGGCCCAGAACCAGGTCTTCTTCACCCCGGGCCCGGGCAAGGAGATCGAGCAACTGAACGCCGGCGTGGTGCAGGTCACCGCCCTCATCTGGCGACCCGTGGCCGGGGAGACGAGGGAGGACGCCCAGGCGGTGCGCTGGACCTTCCGCGTGGTCTGATCAGCCCTCCGCCGTGTCAGCCGGCGGCGGAAGCTCTCCGGTCTCCAGCAGGCGCTCGAAGCCGGCCTCGTCGAGCACCGGGATGCCCAGCTCGGCCGCTCGGTTCAGCTTGGCCTGGCCGGGCTCGGCGCCGGCGACCACCGCCGCCGTGCGGCCGGAGACGCTGCCCGGCGCCCGGCCGCCCCGGGCCAGGATGGCCTCCTCGGCCTGCTCGCGGCTGTGACGCTCGAGGGTTCCGGTCACCACCACCGAGCGACCGGCCAGCACCTGGGGAAGGCTCGGGACCTCGACCCGGCCGAAGTCAACGCCGGCGACCCGCAGCTTCTCCACCACCTCCCGGTTGCGCTGGAGAGCGAAGAACCCGGCCACGCTGGCGGCGATGACCGGCCCCACCCCCTCGGTGGCGGCCAGGTCGTCCTCGGAAGCGGCGACGATGCGATCGAGGCTGCCGAATGCCCGGGCCAGCACGGCGGCGCCGGCGGCACCGAGGTGGCGGATGTTGAGCCCGAACAACAGGTTGGCCAGCGGCCGGGACCTCGACGCGTCGATGGCCTCGAGCAACTTGCGGGCCGACACGTCGGCGAAGCCGTCGAGGGTGCGCAGGTCGTCGAGCGAAAGGCGGTACAGGTCGCCCGGGTCGGCCACCAGTCCCCGGTCGAGCAGGAGCACGGCCGTCCGCTCGCCCAGGCCCTCGATGTCCATCGCCCCCCGGGAGGCGAAGTGCTCGATGCGCGCCCGGCGCTGGGACGGGCAGTCGACGTTGACGCAGAACGTGTCGCTCTCGCTCTCGAGCCGGCGCAGCGGCTCGCCGCAGCGGGGGCAGTGCGTGGGGAACTCCCACGGGGGCAGCCCGGGCGGGCGCTCGCTCAGCACCGGCTTGACCACCTCGGGGATGACGTCGCCGGCCTTGCGCACGATGACGGTGTCGCCCGGGCGCACGTCCTTGGCCCGGACTTGGTCCTCGTTGTGCAACGTGGCCTGCTGCACGGTGGAGCCGCCGACGAACACCGGCTCGAGCTGGGCGAAGGGCGTGGCCTTCCCTGTGCGGCCGATGGACACCATGATGTCCCGCAGCTTGGTGGTGCGCTCCTCGGGCGGGAACTTGTAGGCGATGGCCCACCGGGGCGCCTTGGAGGTGGAGCCCAGCTCTTGGCGAAGGGCCAGGTCGTCGACCTTGACCACCACCCCGTCGATCTCGTAGTCGAGGTCGTGGCGGTGCTCGAGCCAGTGGCGACACCGCTCGTGCACCTCGTCGAGCGTGCCCACCGTGCGGATATGGGGATTGACCGGAAGGCCCAGTGACGCCAGCAGCTGGAGGGTCTCGGTGTGGGTGCGCAGCGGGGGCCCACCCTCGACGGCGCCGAGTTGGTAGACGAACAGCGACAGCTCCCGGCTGGCGGTGACGGCCGGGTCCTTCTGGCGCAGGGAGCCGGCCGCCGAGTTGCGGGGGTTGGCGAAGGTGCGCCCGCCCGACTCCGCCTGCCGGCGGTTGAGCTCGTCGAAGGCCGACACGGGCATGTACACCTCGCCGCGGACCTCGAGCAGCTCGGGGACGTCCCCCTCGAGCTGGTCGGGCACCGCGACGATGGTGCGAACGTTCTCGGTGACGTCCTCCCCCACCCGGCCGTTGCCCCGGGTGGCGGCCCTGGTGTAGCGCCCTCGTTCGTAGAGCAAGGACATGGCCACCCCGTCGATCTTGAGCTCGCACACGAACGAGGACGCCTCCCGCACGCGGCGGCTGAGCCGGTCACCCCACGCCTGGAGCTCCTCGAAGCTGACCGCGTTCTCCAGCGACATCATGGGGACGAGGTGCTCGACCGGGGCGAACTGGGCCGACACCGCCCCCGACACCCGCCGGGTCGGCGAGTCGGCGGTGGCCAGCTCGGGGTGCTCCTGCTCGAGGGCGTGCAGGCGACGCACCAGGGCGTCGTACTCGGCGTCGGAGACCTCGGGGTCGTCGAGCTCGTAGTAGCGGCGGTCGTGGTGGTCGATCTCGGCCCGCAGGCGAGCGGCCAACCCCGCCGGGTCGGCGCCCTCGTCGGCGTCCTGGTCGAGGTGGTCCGGCGACACGCGCCGCAGCGTACCGGCGGGCTGTGTCAGCCTCCGGAGCACATGGGCGCCGAAGCCGGTTGCCGGCAGCCGGGCGGTAGGTGCCAGGCTTCGGAGGTGAATCTGAGCGCCGGCGCCCTGCTGCCGTGGGCCGTGCGGGTGGCGTGGGTCCTCCTGCCCTTCGCCGCTGGGCCCGCCCTGGCCGGCGCCCTGGACGGACGCTCGGTGGCCGTGCGCAGCGTGGCCTCGGCCGGGCTGTGGATCGGCTGGGCCGTCGTGGTGGTGGGCGTGCTGGTGCCCCATCCGATCAGCCTCACCGCCCTGCGGGTGGCCGCCCCCGCCGCCCTGGCCGCCTGCGTCGCCGCCGCCCTGAGCGGCGAGGCCGCCGGCGCCGTACCTGCCCTGGTCGCCGGCACCGTGATGGTGGCCCTGGCCTTCACCGCCCAGACCGGCACGTGGATGGTCAACGGCGCCGCCTACGGCGAGGAGCGCCGCTTCCTGCTTCGGCCCCCCCAGGCCCTGATGGTGCTGCCCATCCCTTCGGCCTGGCTGCTGCTCATGGCCGCGGTGGCCGGGCCGCCGCTGCTGCTCGCCGCCGGTCGCTGGGTCGTCGGGGGCCTGGCCCTGCTCGCCGGGGTGCCGCTGGCCCTGGTGCTCGCCCGGGCGCTGCACTCCCTCACCCTGCGCTGGGCCGTCCTCGTGCCCGCCGGCCTGGTGATCAAGGACCATCTCGCCCTCGTCGACCCCGTGCTCCTGCGCCGCACCGACATGGAGGTGCTCCGTCCCGCACCCGCCGGCAGCGACGCCCTGGACCTCACCGCGGGGGCGCCGGGCCTGGCCCTCGAGGCCCAGCTGCGAGAGGCGGTACCCCTCGTGCGGGTGGTACTCGGCCGGCGCCGGAGCGAGCCGGGCCGTTCGGCCCGCCTGCGCTTCACGCCCACCCGCCCGGGGGCGGTGCTGGCAGCGGCGGCCCAACGGCGGATCCCGGTGCGGTGAGGCCGCACGGTTACCGGGCGCGGGCCGTTGGGAAGGGCGCAGAGACCAAAGGACCAACGACGGGAGGCCGTCATGGACGGGCACAGGAGCTGTACGGCGTGGTGATCGGTGCAGTGGCGGGCGCTGTCGTCGGCCTCATCTCCCACACCATGGCCAAAGGCACCCGCGACTTCTCCTCCGTGGGAGCCCTCGAGGCCGACCACCTCGAGGTCCTGGCGGAGCCCGGTGACGCCGAGCAGGCCCGCCACCTCCTCTCGCAGTTGTAGGAGTGCCGGCCGTCGCCGCACGGGCACACACGAGGTCTCGCTCGATGGTGCGGTTGGCAGGACGGGTGGTCATGGCCATGGCCGCGCTCGTCCTCCTCATCGGCGCTTGGGGAGTTCTCGTGGAGCCTCGCCTCATCGCCGAAGCACGCCACGACGTGGTCGTCCCGGGCGTGCCCCCCGAGTGGGACGGCGAGGAGGTGGCGTTCCTGTCGGATCTGCAAGTCGGCATGTTCCTGGCCAACACCGGTACGGCCCGGCGGATGGTCGAGCGCCTCGTCAGCGATCCCCCCGCAGCCGTACTTCTCGGCGGTGACTTCGTGTACGGCAGCTCTCCGGACCCGGCTGCGCAGGTAGACGCTGCCGTCGACATCGTGCGCCCACTTCCCGACGCCGGCATCCCCACCTACGCCGTGCTCGGCAACCATGACGTACAGGTCGGCGCCACCGAGTTGCTCAGCGAAGCCCTCGCCAGGGCTGGCATAGAGTTGCTCGACAACCAGAGCGTCCCCCTGCCACTACCCAGCGGGGTACCGGGGGCCGGGGGCGCCCAGCTCCACCTCGTGGGGGTCGGGCCCCACCGCGTCGGTGGGGATCGGCCGGCGGCAGCCGTGGCAACGGTTCCCGACGGGGCACCGCGGATCGTCTTCATGCACCATCCGGCGTCGTTCCCCGCGCTCCCCGCCGGCAGCGCGCCGCTCGCGGTCGCCGGGCACACCCATGGGGGCCAGATGCGGGTGCCGTTCACACCCGAATGGTCGTTCCTGCGGTTGATCGGCGAGGTCGACGTTCCCGTCGACGGATGGGCGGAGGAGGGCTACGGTCATGCTGGCAACCGCCTCTACGTCAGCCGTGGGGTGGGCTTCAGCCGCCTCCCCATGCGGATCAACTGTCCACCCGAGTTGACCGTCTTCCGCCTGCGCCGGGAGTAGACCTGCAAGGAGTTGCTGTCCTCTCGCCTCCAGGACGGAGCGGTGGAGGCGGCGAACCCGCAGGGTGGTGCCACTGGCTCCCCCCTGCGCCTCCATCGCCCTCGCCACGGTGAGCGTGTCACGGCAGGTCGAGGGCGTTGTTGCTCCCATGGGTGCGAGGCTCTCGCACAAGGCTCGTCGCTCGCCGTGGCGGACGCCGACCCGGTTCACCGAGACCACGTCGGTGCCCACCGCCGCTCGGTCAGGCGGCGGTCCCCCCGCCGAGCACAACGTCGCCCCGGTAGAGCACCACGCTCTGGCCCGGCGCCACCCGGGCCGCGGGCTGCTCGAAGCGCACCACTCCCCGCCCGGCGTCGTAGGCCGCCGGGCGGGGGGTGCCGTGGGCGCTGCACTGCGCCAACACGTCGCCGGCGGTGGGGCCGTCGACCCACGACATGGCGGCCAGGGATACCTCGCGGCTCAGCAGGTCCCCGGCGTCGCCCACCGTGACCGTGGCCGAAGCGACGTCGACGTCGACGGCGTAGCGGGGTCTGTCGCCGCCGGCCACACCCAGGCCCCGGCGCTGGCCGATGGTGACGAGCTCGACGGCCGCGACGCGGCCGACCTTGGCACCGGTTCGGTCGACCACCCGTCCCGGTGTCAGGCCCAGACGCTCGCCGAGGAACGAGGCCCGCCCGGCAGCGGCGGTCACGAAGCACACGTCCTGGCTGTCGGGCTTGCCGGCGGTGCGCAGCCCGAGGGCAGTTGCCCGCCGGCGCACCTCGGCCTTGGCCAGATGGCCCACGGGCAGCAGGGTCCGGCCCAGCTGGCCCTGGCCGAGCATGTGCAGCACGTAGCTCTGGTCCTTGGCGGCGTCCCGCCCCCGGCGCAGTCGCCACGCCGCCCCGTCATGGTCCACTCGGGCGTGATGGCCGGTGGCGAGGGCGTCGAAACCGAGGACGTGGGCCCGGCGCAGCAGACGGTCGAACTTGAGCGAGCGGTTGCACTCCACGCACGGGTTGGGCGTCCGGCCGGCGGCGTGCTCGGCCACGTAGGGCGCCACCACCGACGCCTCGAAGTCGTCGGCGAAGGAGAAGACGAAGTGATCGATCCCCAGCTGCTGGGCCACCCGACGAGCGTCGTCGACGTCGGCCACCGAGCAGCACCCGGTGTCGGAGGCGCCGCCCCAGAGCTTCATGGTGCAGCCGGTGACGTCGTGGCCCGCCTCCAGGAGCAGGGCGGCGGCCACCGAGGAGTCGACGCCGCCGCTCATGGCGACGAGGACGTTCACGCCGTCCGTCTCGGTGCCGGCGCCGCTGTGAGCCAGGTGCCCGTGGCCGAGCGCTCGCGGAGCTGCGCCACCGCGGTGGGGATCGCCCGCAGGGCGTGATCGACGTCGGCGTCGGTCGTGGTCCAGCCCAGCGACAGGCGCAGCGAGCCGGCGGCCAGCCGGCGGGACACCCCCATGGCTGCCAGCACGTGCGAGGGCTCCAACGCCCCGCTGGCGCACGAGGAGGCGGCGGTGGCGCAGATCCCCTCCCGGTCGAGGAGGACGAGCAGGGCCTCGCTCTCGATGCCCTCCAACAGCAAGGAGCAGGAGCCGGCCACCTTGGTGGACCGGGTGCCGGACTCCGTGCAGTCGGGGATGGCCGACAGCAGCCCGTCGGCCAGTCGCTCCCGCAGGCGCCCGACCCGTTCCACGGTGGCGGCCCGCTGCGCCACGGTGGCACGCATGGCGGCGGCCATGCCGACGATGCCGGCCACGTTGTGGGTGCCGCTGCGGCGGTCGCGCTCCTGCCCCCCGCCTCGGAGCAGCGGCTCCAGGGCAGTGCCCTCCCGCACGAGCAGGGCGCCCACGCCCTGGGGGCCGCCGAACTTGTGGGCGCTGACCGCCACCAGGTCGGCGGGACGAGCCACCGTGGCCACGTCGAGCCACGGGAAGGCCTGGACGGCGTCGGTGTGCAGCGCGGCGGCGGGCGCCCGCCGGCGGACGAGCTCGGCCACCCGGTCGAGAGGCTGGATGGTCCCCACCTCGTTGTTGACGGCCATCACCGACACCACGCTCACCTCGTCGTCGAGGGCGGCGTCCAGCGCGTCGAGGTCGACGGTCCCGTCCGGGTGCACCCCCACGACCCGACCTCCGAGGGCGAGGGTCGGGTTCAGCACGGCGTGGTGCTCCACGGCCGTGCACACCGGCCGGCCACCGCGAACGGCCGTGAGGCCGGTGACGGCCATGTTGTCGGCCTCGGTGCCGCTGCCGGTGAACACCACCTCGCGGGGCTCGCCGCCGAGCGACTCCGCCACCACCTCACGAGCCTCCTCCACCGCCTGGCGGGTGGCCCGGGCCAGGGCGTGCCCGCCCGAGGGGTTGCCCCAGCGCTGGCCGAGGAACGGCAGCATGGCTTCGGTGCACTCCGGTCGCATCGGGGTGGTGGCGGCGTGGTCCAGGTAGGTCACCATCGTGGCCGAGGGTACCGGCGTCACCCCCGACCGTTTCGACGGCAGCGCCGGCGGGAACGCGTCCACCATGGCTGACTCGGAGAATGTCGAGCACAAGGCTGTCGAGCACAACGAGAAGGTCGACGACAAGTACGAGAACGCAGTGGCCGCCGCCGCCGACAAGCTGGACACGCCCGCCGAGAAGATCACCCAGCTCGGCCGGCGGCTCACGGGCATGGAGGAGGACTCGGAGAAGTAGCCACGGGAGTGCACCACGCCCCCTCCCCGGCACGGCGTGGTAGCCAGGCCGGGTGGAAGGCTTCGACGCCTCGACCTACGGCGAGCGCTTCGCCGACGTCTACGACGACTGGTACGGCGACGTCTCCGACGTGGAGGGCACGGTCGACACCGTGGCCCGCCTGGTCGGGGACGGCCCCGTCCTCGAGCTCGGCATCGGCACGGGGCGGCTGGCGGTCCCGCTGGCGGCCCGGGGCCTGGAGGTCCACGGGATCGACTCGTCCCCGGCCATGGTCGAGCGGCTGCGGGCCAAGCCCGGCGGGGAGGCCCTGCCCGTGGTCATCGGCGACTTCGCCGACGTGGCCGTCGAGGTCCCAGGGGGGTTCGCCGTGGCCCTCGTCGCCTACAACACGCTGTTCAACCTGGGGTCGGCCGCCGCCCAGCGCCGCTGCTTCACCAACGTCGCCCGGCGTCTGCGCCCCGGCGGAGCCTTCGTGGTGGAGGCCTTCGTCCCGGCCCCGGACGACGCCGGCCCGGACGCCACCGTCATCCCGTCGGTCGTGGAGGCCGACCGGGTCGAGCTCCAGGTCACCCGGCGCGACCCGCGAGCCCAGACGGTCGACGGCTCGGTGGTGTCCATCACCGAGCACGGCATCCGCCTGCGGCCGTGGCACATCCGCTACGCGCCGCCCGACGAGCTGGACGACATGGCCGGTGCCGCCGGCTTGTGGCTGGCCGAGCGGTGGTGCGGTTGGCGAGGTGAGCCCTACGACGCCGGCAGCGACCGCCATGTGAGCGTCTATCGCCGCCCGGTCGCCGGGTAGACGACGGGCGTGTCCCCCCGCGCCCGCCAGCCCAGCCTGGCCTCGTCACTCATCCCCGATGAGCCCAGCCTCGCCGACCTGATCGACGCCGCCGCCGGCTGCCAGGCCTGCGGCCTGTGGGAGAACGCCACCCAGACGGTGTTCGGGGAGGGCTCCGAGGACGCCGACATCATGCTGGTGGGTGAGCAGCCGGGTGACCGGGAGGACCGGGAGGGCGAGCCGTTCGTGGGCCCCGCCGGCCGGGTCCTCGACGAGGGGCTGGAGGCCGCCGGCATCGACCGTCGTGACGCCTACGTGACCAACGTGGTGAAGCACTTCAAGTGGACGCCGCGGGGCAAGGTGCGGCTCCACCAGAAGCCCAACGCCGCCGAGCAGGCCGCCTGCCGGCCGTGGCTCGAGGCCGAGGTGCGCACCGTGGCGCCCCGAGTGCTCGTCGCCCTGGGGGCCACGGCGGCCAAGTCCCTCCTGGGCAGCAGCTTCCGGGTGACCAAGGACCGGGGCCGCTTCGTCGAGTCGCCGCTGGCGCCGCACGTGCTGGCCACCGTCCACCCCTCGTCGATCCTGCGCACCGACGACGGCGACGAGCGCCGGGCGGCCATGCAGGGCTTCATCGACGACCTCACCGTGGCCGCCGGCGCCCTGCGGTGAGCATCCGGGTGGCCACGACCATCGACGCACCGCCCGAGGTGGTGTGGTCGAACCTCGCCGACGTGGGGTCCCACGTGGAGTGGATGCTCGACGCCGAGGCCATCCGGTTCACCTCGCCGCAGCGGCAAGGTGTGGGCACCACCTTCGACTGTGACACGCGGATGGGGCCGTTCCGGGTGACCGACCGGATGGAGGTCACCCAGTGGGACGAGGGTCGGGTCATGGGCGTCCGCCACGCCGGCCTGGTGAAGGGCGAGGGCCGCTTCACCCTGGCGCCGGCTGACGGGGGCCGCCACACCCGCTTCACCTGGGAGGAGCGGCTGTCCTTTCCGTGGTCGCTGACCGGGCCGGTGCTGGCTGCGGTGTGGCGGCGCAACCTGCGCCGCCTGAAGCGCAGCGTCGAGCAGGGCTGACCGTACGACGCGACGCCTTCGTGAGCGTCAGCGGCGCACGTGCCAGGTGACGGTCTCTGCACAGGCCCGTCGGTAGACGCGCCATCGGGCTCACGCCACCCCTCTTCCGTCGAGTGGCGCGAATCGCCAGAGCGAATCTGGCGGAACAGCGGGCGATGTGGCGCCTCGAGGGATGACACGTCCACCACGGAAGGATGCAGCGATGTCCCTCGACCCCGGTCCCCACGCAGGTCAGCTCCGGGTCGCCGCCGTTCAGGCCACCCCGGCCTACCTCGATCGAGAGACCACCCTGGACGTCGTCGTCGATCACATCACCAACGCCGGTGCCGACGGAGCACACTTGGTCGTGTTCCCGGAATCCTTCGTGCCCGGCTATCCCGACTGGGTCTGGCGGCAGAAGCCGTTCAGCGACGCCTCCTGGTACGCGCGGTTCGAGGACCAGGCCGTCGAGGTCTCCGGCCCGTCGCTCGACAAGGTCTGCCGCGCCGCCGAGGCTGCCGGTGTCTGGGTCGCCCTCGGCATCACCGAGCGAAGCTCGTCGGGTGCGCTCTACAACGCCGTCGTCTACATCAACGACGAAGGTGGGATCGCCGGACTGCACCGCAAGCTCGTCCCGACCGGAGCCGAACGACTCGTGTGGGCGAACGGCCAGGGCCCGATGCTCACGGTCATCGACATCGGCGGCGTCCGGGTTGGTTCGCTCATCTGCTGGGAGAGCTACATGCCCCTCGCGCGGGCCGCGCTGTACCAGAAGGGCATCGACATCCTCCTCGTCCCGACGTGGGACAACAGCGACGAGTGGGTGCCGACGCTGCGACACACCGCCAAGGAGGGCCAGGTGTTCGTGGTCGGCGTCACCACCTACCTCCGCGGCTGCGACGTGCCCCGGGACCTGCCCGGCGCCGACGACATCTACGGCGGTGCCGAGGACTTCATGTCCAAGGGCAACACGATCATCGTCGCCCCTGGCGGCGAGATCCTCGAAGGGCCCCTGACCGGCACGGCAGGCGTCGTCACCGCGACCCTCGACCTCGACCGGATCGCCGCCGGCCGCCGCGCCTTCGACCCCACCGGCCATTACGCCCGCCCCGACATCCTCCAGCTCACCATCCACTCGAGCACAGACCAAAGGATCGGTCGGGCCAGGCGCGTCTAGGCCTGGTCGATGAACGCAGGCGGCACGGCAAGGGCCAGCCACACGCCGTTGGCGCTCATCCAGAAGTCGTGGCCCGCCGCGAACATCGTCCCGGCCTGAACGGCGAGCACGAGAGGTGCTCCCCGCCGCCCCCCGACGTCGGTCGCTGTCGCCGGATCAGGCGAGAGGTGGACGTGCTGGCGGCCCATGGGGCGAAGCCCTTCGGCGAGGATCCTGTCTGCGAACCGCCTGGCGGTGCCGTGGTACAGAACCTCTGGCGGCGTACGCGGCTGGAGCCCGAGGTCAACGGCGACGGAGTGTCCTTGGCGAGCTCGAATACGGCGCCCGGTGGCGTCGAACTCGTACCGCTGCTTGTCGTTCGTCGCCACAATTGCTTGCAGCTGCTCCCCGCTGATGGTCATACCGTCACCCTCGGCAGCTCGCAGGAGCGCCGCCGCGTCGACCCAGCCGTCCGGGGTCATCTTCAAGCCGACCTCGTCCGGACGGTGCCTCAGTCGAAGCGCCAGGTACTTGCTGGTGCGGGTCGCCCCGTCCTGCGGCACGAGCCGGCGCTCAGGTGACCGGCGCCAGCCAGACTACGCCCAGGGGTGGCAGCGTCAGGACCACCGACTGGTCGAGGCCGTGCCAGGGACGGTCCTCGGCCTCGAGAACCGGGCCCACGTCGGTGCCGCTGCCGCCGAAGCAGGTGGCGTCGGTGTTGAGCAGCACCTCCCAGCGTCCCCCCGACGGAAGCCCCACCCGGTAGCCGTAACGAGGGACCGGGGTGAGGTTGGCCAGGCACGCCACCGGGCGCCCGGGCCCTTCGTAGTCGCCGGTCGGGAGCCGGAGGAACGAGTAGCAGCTCTGGTCGGCGTCGTTGGCGTCGATCCAGTCGAAGCCGGCCGGGTCGAAGTCGCTGGTCCACAGCGCCGGCTCCTCCCGGTGCAGCCGGTTGAGATCACGCACGAGTGCCTGCACGCCGGCGTGGCCGGGGTCGTCGAGCAGGTGCCAGTCGAGGCTCCGCTCGGAGCTCCATTCCTGGCCCTGGGCCAGCTCGCACCCCATGAACAGCAACTGCTTGCCGGGGTGGGCCCACATCCAGCCGTACAGGGCTCGCAGGTTGGCCAGCTTCTGCCAGGCGTCACCGGGCATCTTCGCCAGCAACGACCCCTTGCCGTGCACGACCTCGTCGTGGGAGAGCGGGAGCACGAAGTTCTCGCTGAAGGCGTAGAGCAGCCCGAAGGTGAGCATGTGGTGGTGGTAGCGGCGGTGGATGGGATCGTTGGAGAAGTAGTCCAGGGTGTCGTGCATCCACCCCATGTTCCACTTGTGACCGAAGCCGAGGCCCCCCACGTAGACCGGGCGGCTGACCCCCGGCCAGGCCGTGGACTCCTCGGCGATGGTGAGCACACCGGGGTAGCGCCCGTGCATCAGCGTGTTGAACTCCTGGAGGAACGACACCGCCTCGAGGTTCTCCCGTCCCCCGTGGCGGTTGGGGATCCACTGCCCCTCCTCGCGGGAGTAGTCGAGGTACAACATCGACGCCACCGCATCGACCCGCAGCCCGTCGACGTGCAGCTCCTCGACCCAGTACAAGGCACTGGCCATGAGGAAGTTGCGGACCTCGTTGCGGCCGAAGTTGAACACCAGCGTGCCCCAGTCGGGGTGCTCGCCCTGCCGGGGGTCGGCGTGCTCGTAGAGGGCGGTCCCGTCGAACCGGGCCAGGGCCCAGTCGTCCTTGGGGAAGTGGGCCGGCACCCAGTCGACGATGACGCCGATGCCCCGGGCGTGGAAGGCGTCGACCAGCGCCCGGAAGTCGTCGGGCGTGCCGAACCGGGCCGTGGGAGCGAAGTAGCCCGTGGTCTGGTAGCCCCACGAGCCGTCGAAGGGATGCTCGGTCACCGGCATCAGCTCGACGTGGGTGAAGCCCATGTCGGTGCAGTAGGCGGCCAGCTGCTGGGCCAGCTCGCCGTAGCTCAGCAGCCGGTCGGGCTCGGCGGGGTCGCGGCGCCAGGAGCCCAGATGGACCTCGTAGACCGAGATGGGCTGCCGGTGGACCTCGGGGCTCGAGCGCCGCCAGTCCATCCAGCCCTCGTCGCCCCACTGGTGGCGGGACTCGGTGACCACGCTGGCCGTTCCCGGCGGCTCCTCGGTGGCGAAGGCCAGCGGGTCGGCCTTGACCCGCAGGTGTCCCTCCTGGGTCAGGATCTCGTACTTGTAGCGCGTGCCGGGCTCGATGCCGGGGACGAACAGCTCCCACACGCCGCTGGAGCCGAGGGACCGCATGGGGTGGAGGCGCCCGTCCCAGCCGTTGAAGTCGCCGACCACCCGCACCGAACGGGGCGAGGGAGCCCACACCGCGAAGGAGACACCCACGACGTCTTGGTGGGTACGACGGGTGCCGCCCAACATCCGCCACAGCTGCTCGTGGCGCCCCTCACCCATCAGGTGCAGGTCGATCTCCCCGATGGTGGGCCAGAAACGGTACGGGTCGTCGACGACGAAGGTGCCGCCGTGAGGGTACGACACCTCGAACCGGTAGACCGGCGGCCCCGCCACGGGGAGCTCGATGGCAAAGACGCCACGAGGGTGAACCCGGGTCATGGGCCGGGATTCGCCGTCGTCGAGCAGCAGGTTCATGGCGGCGGCGTCGGGCCGGTAGCCGCGGACCACGGTGACCCCCTTGGCGTCGCTGTGGGGACCGAGCACACGGTGGGGGTCGGAGTGCTCGCCGCCGACCAGGCGAGCCAGCTCAGCGTCGATCGGCTCCGACGCGCCCGGCTGGGGAGGGGAAGCGGCGGACGTCATGTGATGGCCTCCAGGATGCGATGGACGGCGGACAGCGGGATGCTCACCCAATCAGGACGGTGCGACTGCTCGTAGCCCACCTCGTAGACCGCCTTGTCCAGCTCGAACGCGGCCTGCACCAGGCGGCGGTCGGCATCGGCGGCGGGCAGCACGGCGTCGATCCCCTCGGTGCCGAGGTAGCCGGCGACGAAGGCGCCGGCGTTGCGCTGCTCCCATGAGGCGCCGAGCGCCCGGAGCTCGTCGTCGGGTTCGGCGCCCCAGTCCTTGAGGGCGACCTCGGCGGCATAGTGGAACGACCGGACCAGCCCGGCCACGTCGCGCAGCGGCGAGGACGGCCGCCGGCGTTCGGCGAGCGGGCGGTCGGGCTCGCCCTCGAAGTCGAGGACGTACCACCCGGCGTCGGTGCGCATGACCTGGCCGAGGTGATAGTCGCCGTGGACCCGCAGCGCGGGGCCGGGGTCAGGCACCTCTCGCAGGCGGCGGTAGACGGCACGGACCCGTTCAGGATCGAGCTCGGGTAGGCGCACGCGCTCGAGATGGGCCTCCATGTCGCCGGCCCACCGGTCGGCGTCACCCGGCTCGGCGCCGAAGGCCTGGGCCAGCGCGACGTGCATCTCGGCGGTGATGGCGCCGAGCCGGCTGGACTCGGGCGCGAAGTCGCCCCCGGCCTCCGCCGGAGGGCACCGTCGGTCGTACAGGTCACGCAGCGACGTCAGTGCCAGGGTGAAGCCTTCAGCGCCGCCCACAAGGAACTCGTTCACCATGGCGAAGTCGCCGGCATCCCCACGCCACTCGGCGACCGGCGCGGCCACGTTGGTGAACCCGACCTCAACCAGGGCCCGGGTGATCTCGGCGTCGGGGTTGGGACCTTCGGGCACACGGCGAAACAGCTTCATGATCAGGCGCTCGTCGAAGACCACCGAGGTGTTGGACTGGTCGGCACCCAGGTAGCGCGCCCGCTCGGCGTGCTCGCCCGGGGCCACGACCTCCAACAGCGTCACCGCCAGCTCGGGGTCGATGAGGGCGTCGTAGGCCAGGGCCGCCCCCAGGTCGCTGTCGAGCTCGCACAGGATGGCCTCGGGCTTGCCCTCGAGGAACGCCTCCCGGCTGTCGACGGGACGGAGACCGAGCACGACCTGGTAGGTCGCCGTCCGCACCTTCCCACCGACCGGCAGTCGGGTCTCGACGAGCACCTGGAGCAGCGCCGGCCACTCGGTGCGCAGGGGCTCGACCGACTTCAGGCGCAGCCCCGGGACACCGGCACCGGAGCCGCTGAACCAACGCTGACGAGGCAGGTAGTCGGAGAGCGCCTTGGTGAGGGCCTCGGCGTTGATCATCGTGCGTCCACCAGCTCGAACCAGTAGAAGCCGTAGGGGGCCAGGGTCACGAAGTAGGGCAGCTCGCCGATGGCGGGGAACGGCACCCGGCCCAGGAGCTCGTGGGGCACGAACCCCTCGTACTGCGCCAGATGGAGCTCGACCGGCTGGGCGAAACGGCTGAGGTTGGTGACGCACATGACGATGTCGCGCTCGCCGTCGGCGCGTTCGAGGGTCCGGGTGAAGGCCAGCACCGAGGGGTTCTCGGCCGAGAGCACCTCGAAGGTGCCCGTGCCGAACACCGGGTGCTGCTTGCGCACCGCGAGCATGCGCTTGACCCAGTGGAGCAGCGAGCTCTGATCACGCAGCTCGGCCTCCACGTTGAGCGCCTGGTAGCCGTACACCGGGTCCATCAGCGGGGGCAGGTACAACGCCGCGAAGTCGGCTTGGGAGAACCCGGCGTTGCGGTCGGGCGACCACTGCATGGGGGTGCGGACGCTGTCGCGGTCACCCAGGTAGATGTTGTCACCCATGCTGATCTCGTCGCCGTAGTACATGATCGGCGACCCGGGGAGGCTGAAGAGCAGGGCGTGGAGCAGCTCGGCCACCCGCCGGTCGTTGTCGATCAAGGGCGCCAGTCGGCGACGAATCCCCACGTTGCGCTTCATGCGCGGGTCCTTGGCGTACTCCGCGTACATGTAGTCGCGTTCCTCGTCGGTGACCATCTCGAGGGTCAGCTCGTCGTGGTTGCGCAGGAAGATGCCCCACTGGCACCCGTCGGGGATCTCCGGCGTCTGGGCCAGGATCTCGGTGACGGGATAGCGCTGCTCCCGCCGAAGGGCCATGAACATGCGGGGCATGAGCGGGAAGTGGAAGCACATGTGGCACTCGTCGCCGGAGCCGAAGTAGTCGACCACGTCGGAGGGCCACTGGTTGGCCTCGGCCAGCAGCACCCGCCCCGGGTACAGGGAGTCGACCTCCTTGCGCAGTCGCCGGAGGTACTCGTGGGTCTCGGGCAGGTTCTCGCCGTTGGTGCCGTCGCGCTCGTAGAGGTAGGGCACGGCGTCGAGACGGAGCCCGTCGAGCCCGATCTCCAACCAGAAGGCGACGACGTCGAGCATGGCCTGCTGCACCTCGACGTTGGCGTAATTGAGGTCG
>JAHWKL010000169.1 GCA_019347915.1 Actinomycetota bacterium | reverse complement strand
AGTACTCCCGCCAGGATCAGGGTGATCACGGTGGTGGCAGCTTGTCTGCCACCGTCCATCACATACGACCATTTCATGGCCGTTCGGAAGGACGCCCTTCCGGGCGCATCTATCGACATTCTCCGCCTCAGCTTTGGTTCGTCAACCACAGCATCAATGGTTGGTGGTCACTCAACCGGCGACCTAGCCAACTGTCACGCTCACGGTAGCGGCATTCGAGGTGGCGCCGGCGGCGTCGGCCACGGTGTAGGTGAAGCTGTCGGTGCCGGAGAACCCGGGGTTGGGCGTGTAGGTGATGGCTCCGGTGCTGGGGTCGACGGTGGTGGTGCCGCTGGCCGGGGCGGTGCCCACGGTGACACTGGCCGGGTCCAGGGTCCCGTCGGAGTCGCTGTCGTTGGCCAGCACGTCGACCGCCGTCGCCGGGTCGTCCTCGGTCACGGTCGCGGCGTCGTCCACCGCCACCGGCGGGTTGACCGGTCTGGTGTTCGCCGGTGGCGCGGCCGGGTTCGTCGCGGCCAACCGGCGGGTGCCGGCCGAGGTCGGTCTGGTGACCGCGACCGCGGGCCTGCTGGCGGCGGCCGGCGGAGCCTGGCAGCTCGGGCTCGTCGCGGTCGGGTTCGGTGCCGGGATCGCCTACCTCGGGCTGCAGACCCGGCTGCAGCACCTGGCCGCGGACCCCTCCCAGTTCGCCGCCGCGTTCGCGCTGCTCAAGGGGTGCGCCGCCACTGCCACCTTCGTCGGCCCCGCCGTCTACGGCCAGGGTGGGGGGCGCGGTCTGCTGCTCGCCGGCGCCGCGGTGTTCTTCGGCGGCTTGCTGGCCCTTGCCCGTGCCGCCGAGGGTCCCCTCGACGACACCGACCCTGCCTGGCAGCGCCCAGGCATCCTTGATGCGGGTTCGCTGCCGGCCCCGGCTCCGGCGGTGACCGACGACGTTCCTGGCCAGGCTCGGCCCTCAGTGGTGTTCTTCACCCGGCCCGACCACCTGGGGCGCCTCTGTCACGCTCTGGCGTCGCACCACCTGGGCGACGGAGTCGCCCTCGCCGTCGTCGTCGCCGGCACGGATCAGGGCTGCCCGGGGGAGACGCCCGTGGTCGAGGATCCAGCAACCGCCGTCGCCCGCCGCTACGGGATGCGCCGGCCTCGTGACGGAGGACCACCCGTCGGCTATGCCGTGGTCGACGCCGCCGGCCGCATCCGGTACCGGACCCTCGACCCCACGGTGCACGAGGAGCTGACCGAGATCGACACGATCCTGGATGCACTCCCGTGAGGTCCCCGTCGGCGACGTTGCGGATCTGCCTGTGGTGCGTTGCCGCCACTCTCGTCGAGGTGGCGCTGTTCGTGTCGTATCGGGGCCATGACGCCCGGTTCCACTGGTTCACCCACTTCTTCGTCGGCGCCAGCGTGGCCTTGGTGGTGATGGCGCTGGTCGCCCGCCGCCAGCGTCGCCCGGTGGCGTACCCGCTGGTGTGGCCTGTGCTCGGGCACGTCGTCGCCATGTTCCCTGACCTGCTCTTCGCCGGCGGCGAGGCCCACGCACCATGGATGGACGTCTTCCTCGGCCACATCAGCACCCACTTCGTCCCCGGGCGCAACCTCACGTGGTTCGTGGTGTTTCTTGCTGCGCTGGGCCTGTACCTCACCCAGCTGGATTCCATCCGGGACGACGACCGGCGCGTCGGCGCGACCACCCTGCACGTTCGCCGGTGGGGCGAGGGTCAACCGGTGCTGTTCCTCCACGGTCTTGGCGCCTCGTCCCGCTACTGGGACCGCTTGGCCGCCGCCACCTCCGGCTACGAGGGGATCGCACCGGATCTGCTGGGCTTCGGCCGTTCGCCCAAGCCCCGCCACGCCGCCTACGACGTCGAGGCCCATCTGGAGGCGCTCGACCCCCTTCTCGTGCCCGGTACGGTCATCGTCGGCCACTCCACCGGGGCGGTGCTGGCCGCGGCACTGGCAGCGGCTCCGCCGGTGGCACTCGCCGGCGTGGTGCTCATCGGCCTGCCCGCCTATCCCGACGCTGACACCGCCCGGCGCGAGATCAGCCGCCTGGGCGTGCTGGCCCGCTTCACCGTCACCGGCAATCCGCTGGGATGGCTGGTCTGCACCCTCATGTGCATCGTGCGCCCGGTGGCGGTGCTGGTGGGGCCACTGCTGATCCGCGACCTGCCGCCAGCCATCGTGGCCGACGGGGCCCGCCACAGCTGGCGTTCGTACTCCCGGACCCTGCAGCGGGTGGTCGTCGAACACCGGACCATCCCCGATCTCACGGTCGCTTCGGTGCAGGCCTGCCTGGTGCACGGCAGCGCCGACCGGGAGGCACCGATCACCTACGCCCGACAGGCCGCCGCCGCCGCTGGCCAGGCCGGCGCGCCGGTGTCCTTGGAGGAGGTGGACGGCGACCACCACATCGCCGTGCGAGCACCCGAACAGGTCGGAGCCTTCCTCCAGCGCTTTGTCGCGAGCGACGCGGCGGCAACGGATGCGTAGGCCCCAGTACCTCTCGCTGGTCGTGTTGGCCACGGTCAGCGCCGCCTGTGGCGGCGGTGACCAGGGGCCCGATCAGTCAACTGGCCGCTACGGGAGCACGTATGAGGCGCTGTGCCAGGCGAGCGAGGCGGCCCGCCAGGGCGACGCCGAGGCCGCCGAGCGAGTGTTCTTCGACCGCGCCCATCAGCCCCTTCACCAGCTCGCTGCTGAGGTGTCCGACATCGACCGGACGGTGGCCGCCCGCCTGCACGAGGCCAAGGCGGCCACCGAAGCCGGTCTCAACGGCGACGACAACGCCGAGGCCCTCGCTCGTCTCACCGACGCCACTCGAGCGTCCCTCGAGGCCATCGACCACCCAACGCCGCCACCGTGCCGGCAAGGAGAGTGACGTGAAGCTGACCGAACCCCTCCGACGACCTCGGCCTCACCACAGGTGCCGCACCACGCCGTGGTCTCGAACGGCGGCTGTGCTCGCCGCCCTGGCGATGGCCCTCGTCGCCGGCGCCTGCGCTGGGGGACAAGATGCTGCCATCGACGCCACCGGCATCGGCGACCACGGCAACGGCATCGCCGCCGAGGTCGCCAGCTACGACCTCGTCGCTGGCCGACCGGGCCGCTTCATCGTCGGCCTGTTCGCCGCCGACCGGCAGCGCCTGGTCGGCTACGGAAGCGTTGAGCTTGCTTTCCGCTTCCTCGGCTCCCGGGGCCAACAGCTTGACCCGCCACGGGAGGGACCGAGGGCGAGGGCATCATTCCTTCCCATTCCCGGCCAAGCCGCCGACCAGCCGGGGTCGTCGCCGCGATTTGTCAACGGCTCGGAGATCATCGGCGTCTACGGCGCCGACCCGGTCGCCTTCGCCGAGCCGGGCTTCTGGGAGGTCGAGGTCACCGCCGACATCGACGGCGAGAAGCGAAGGACGACCACCGCCTTCGAGGTCCTCGCCGACTCCGACATCCCCGCACCTGGTGACCTGGCTCCGGTCACCCGTCAGCCCCTCGCCGGGGACGACCACCTTCCGGCCAAGGCCATCGACTCGCGCGCCGGCGCCGGCGAGTCGGTCCCCGACCCCGAGCTGCACAACGAGACGGTCGCCGACGCCATCGCCGCCCACCGGCCCATCATGGTGGTGATGTCCACGCCGACGTACTGCCAGAGCCGCTTCTGCGGTCCCATCACCGACAGCGTCCAGGCGCTGGCAAGCGAGTACGGCAGCGACGAGGTGGCCTTCGTGCACCTGGAGATCTGGCGCGACTTCGAGGCGAAGCAGCTCAACCCCGAGGTCATCGAGTGGATCGCCCCCACCGGGACCGAGGATGCACGCGAACCGTGGGTCTTCACCGTGGGGCGCGACGGGAGGATCGTCGAGCGCTTCGACAACGTGGCCACCGACGCTGAGCTGGAGGCCGCCGTCCGTCGGCTCCTGAGGCCATGACCGAGCCGGCCACCCGATCGCGTATCACCAAGCGCTGGCGTCCGTTCGTATTCGGAATCGCCGCCCTCGCCGTGGTCGTCGGCGTCGCCCTCGTCACTCGGCCCGACGGCAATGATGATGGCGTCGCTCCGGTGGGAGGCCGACAGGCCCCCACCTTCGCCGTCGCCGACCTGCGAGATCCCGACCGCACGATCGAGCTCGCCGACTACCGGGGCGGACCCGTCGTTCTCAACTTCTGGGCCTCGTGGTGCGTGCCCTGTCGACGGGAGATGCCGGCGCTCCAGGCCACCCACGAAGAGCTCGGAGATGCCGTCACCTTCATCGGGATCAACCATCAAGACGACAGGGACGCGGCCATGGACCTGCTGGCCGAGGTCGGCGTCACGTACTCCTCGGGCTTCGACCCCGAAGGCAAGGTGGCCGCCGGGTA
>JAHWKL010000168.1 GCA_019347915.1 Actinomycetota bacterium | reverse complement strand
CAGGCGCTGATGGCGTCTCTGTTCGACTTCGAGCGCATCGCCGGCCTGCTGCGCTCGGGCTTTCGCATCCGCTTCGATGCCATGAGCGCGATCACCGGGCCGTATGCCTGCGCAATCCTGGAGGACACGCTCGGCGCGCCAAAGGGCTCGGTGGTGAACGGCACGCCGCTCGAGGACTTCGGCGGCCACCATCCGGACCCCAACCCGGTCCACGCGCACGATCTGATGGCGGCGATGTTCGGACCGGATGCGCCGGACTTCGGCGCGGCCTCCGACGGCGACGGCGATCGCAACATGATCCTCGGGCGCGGGGTTTACGTCACGCCCAGCGACAGCCTCGCGATCCTCGCCGCCAACGCCGAGGACGTGGCGCGGGCCGAGGGCAACGGCACCGCGCCCAACATCATCGACCGACTCCGCCTGACCGAGGAGCGCGTCGCCGGCATGGCCCAGGGCCTGCGCGACGTCGCCGGTCTGCCCGACCCGGTCGGCGAGGTGGTCCGCGGCTCGACCCTGGCCAACGGGCTCGAGCTGCGCCAGGTCCGCGTGCCCTTCGGCGTGGTCGGGATGATCTACGAGGCCCGCCCCAACGTCACCGCCGACGCCGCCGCCGAGAAGCGGCGCCAGGCGTCGGCCGTGGGCCGGCTCACCGCCGCCCGCCGCCCCGACGTGCTGGCCGTGCACGACCCCATCCTGGCCGAGGAGGCCGCCGGGAGGGTCCCGCTGGTGGTGGCCGGGCACCTCCACCAGCGCGGTGCCGAGGTCCGGGACGGCAACCGTTACCTCACCGTGGGCTCCACCGGGGCCACCGGCCTGGGGTCGTTCACCGTGGCCACCCAGCTGGACTACGAGGCCCAGGTGCTGCACTTCTCGGACGGCGGCCTCGTCGCCGTCGACTACGTCTCGCTCGGCGGCATCGGCGGGAGCTTCCGGATCGACCGGACGGTCATGGAGCCCCTCGACGAGGACGGCGACGGCGAGACGGACTTCTGACCGTTGGGGGCGCCCGAACCCGTTCTCTGTCGGATCCACCACCGTGGCGGTGGCCGAGCCGACAAAGAACGGGAGGGTGGGAGCCGAGGGGAGGGCGAGGGCGAGGGGAAGGGGGCCGACCTGCCGGAGCCGGCGCTGCACGCCGTAGGGTTCAGGGGATGGGCGGGCAGCACAGCACCGTTGAGGCGCTGGGCGTCGCCGTGGCCGCCGGCGTGCCGGTGCTGCTGTGGGGCGCACCGGGCACGGGAAAGACCTCGGCCATCCGGGCCATGGCCGACGCCGCCGGCTGGCCCTGCGAGACGGTGATCGCCGCCATCCGGGAGCCGTCGGACTTCTCCGGGCTGCCGGTGGTGGTCGACGGAGTGGTCCACTTCGCCCCGCCCCGCTGGGCCGAGCGCCTGGCCGTTGCCGGCCGGGGCCTGCTGTTCCTCGACGAGATCTCCACCGCCCCGCCGGCGGTGCAGGCCGCCCTGCTCCGGGTGGTGCTCGAGCGGGTGGTGGGCGACCTGGAACTGCCCGATGGCGTGGTCATCGTGGCCGCCGCCAACCCACCGGAGCAGGCGGCCGACGGGTGGGACCTGTCCGCCCCGCTGGCGAACCGCTTCTGCCACCTGGACTGGGAGGTCGAGCCGGCAGCCTTCGCCCAGGGCATCGTCGGGGGTTGGCCGGCGCCGGTCATCCCCGACCTGCCCCCCAGCTGGGAGGACAACCTGGCCGAGGCCCGGGGCCTGGTCTCGGCCTTCGTCTCGGTGCGCCCCAGCCTGGCCTGCGACCTGCCGGCCGACGCCGCCCGGGCCGGACGGGGCTGGCCGAGCCCCCGGACCTGGGACATGGCCTCCCGGCTGTCGAGCGCGGCGCTGGCCGCCGGCGCCTCCACCGAGGCCCGCACCGCCCTGGTCAACGGAGCGCTGGGACCGGGCACCGGCACCGAGTTCCTCATGTGGCAGGAGGAGATGGACCTGCCCGATCCCGAGACCGTGCTGGCCGACCCGGACACCTTCGTCGTGCCCGAGCGGGGTGACCGGGCCTACGCCGCCCTGTCGGCGGTGGCGGCTGCGGTGGTCGCCCGCCCCACCCCCGAGCGGTGGCAGGCCGGGTGGAAGGTGGTCGCCAGAGTGGGCGAGGACGCTCCCGACGTGGCTGCGGTGGCCGCCCGCACGCTGGCTCGCTGCCGGCCGCCGGCGACGGTGGCCCCGCCCGAGATCAAGCTGTTCGCCCCCCTGCTGAAGGACGCCGGGCTGCTGTGAGCAGCGCCGCCGCGGCTGTGGCGCATGGGTGAGGAGCTCGACGCCGCCAAGGTGAGCGCCGCCCGGCTGTGGGCGGTGGCCCGCCACCCCTACCTGGCCTCGGCGCTGTTCGCCTCCACCGTGATCGCCGTGCCCGAGTTGGGCGGGGCCACCGTCGACGAGGCGTGGCGGCTCTACCTCGACCCCGAGGTGGTCGACCAGTGGACGGTGGCCGAGCTGGGCAGCCTCATGGTCCACCACACCGGGCACCTGCTGCGCGACCACGCCGGCCGGGCCCGCAACCTCGGCCTCGGGCCGGGGCAGGCGGAGGAGTGGGCCCTGGCCGCCGACGCCGAGATCAACGACGACCTGGCCCACCCCGACCTCCGCCTCCCCGGCGAGGTGGTGCTGCCCCGCTCCCTCGGCTGCGAGACCGGGCGGCTGGCCGAGGAGTACTTCCAGGCCACCTCGTCGTTCACCCCACCCGACAACGCCGACCATCCTCACGTCGACTGCGGCAGCGGCGCCGACGGCCGGCCCCGGCCGTGGGAGCTGGCCGGCGACATCGGCGGTGGCCTGCCCCCCGGCGAGCGGGAGCTCGTCCAGTGCCACACCGCCAGCCGGGTCATCGACTTCGCCCGCCAGGGGCGGGGGCGGGTGGCCGCCGGCTGGCAGCGGTGGGCCGAGGAGGTGCTGGACCCCTCGGTCGACTGGCGCCGGGTGCTGGCCGGCGAGATCCGCAAGGGCCTGACCGCCGTCTCCGGCCGGGTCGACTACAGCTACCGGCGCCCGTCCCGCCGGGCCGGGGCCAGCCCGTCGGTGATCCTGCCGGCGCTGGAGCAGCCGGTCCCCGAGGTGGCGGTGCTGTGCGACACCTCGGGCAGCATGGTCGAGGAGCAGCTGGCCCAGGTGCTGGCCGAGGTCGAGGGGCTGTTGCGCAGCGTCGGCGTGGGCCGGGGGCAGCTGCGGGTGCTCGCCGGCGACGCCGCCGTGCACACCGCCCGGCGGGTCTCCCGGGCGTCGCAGGTCGACCTGGTGGGTGGGGGCGGCACCGACATGGGGGCGGGCATCGAGGCCGCCGCCCGCCTCCGTCCCCGGCCGGCCGTGCTGGTCGTCCTCACCGACGGGATGACCCCGTGGCCGGCCCAGGCCCCCAAGGGCATGCAGGTGGTGATCGGCTTGGTCGACGGCGGCCCCCGGGCCCGGGGCGGGCGGGTCTGGGAGACACCGGCGTGGGCCCGCGTGGTCCACGTCGACGACGCCGCCTGACGAGGGTGGCCACACGGTGGTGCGACCACGTCGCCCCGGTGACCGAGCTGGTGGACTGCAACGGCGAGCCCCACCGGGTCACCTGGCGCACCGGCAAGGTGGTGCTCGAGGACCACGACCTGGCCGCCGAGCGCATGCTGCAGGCCCTGGGCGGCGGCACCTGCGAGTGCCTCCGTGTTCTCAAGCGGTGGCGGGACCTGCACTCGTGGGCCACCTCCGGGGAGCTGTACCTGCAGATGCGCTCCCGCGTCGCCGCCCAGGTCCTCGCCCCGGGCGAGCTGGCCTCCATCCAGGAGCTGGGACTGCTGCTCACCTGGGAGCGGGCCTGGCGCCAGCAGGCCTACATGGGCACCCAGGCCCGCTGGCTGCACGAGCAACTGCGGGCCCGAGCCGTGGAACCCCTGCGCCAGCACCTGGCCCACTGGGCCGAGCGGCTCGGAGCCCACCAGTCCTCGTCGGTCGACGTGGAGGTGCTGCGACCGGGCCAGGAGCCCCGCCTGGCCGGTGAGATCGACCGCTACCGGGTGCGGGCCACCGCCGGGCTGGGGGTGAGCTGGATGCTCGGCGTGCACCCCCGGGGGCTGGCCGTGGTCGACGGCGCCTTCGTCCTCGACCTGCTGCCCTCGGCCACCGGCCTGCGGGCCCGGGCGGTGCGCTGGGAGGAGGGCGCCGGCGGCACGGCCCGGCCCGTGGCCGCCGTGGGCCGCCTGGGGCGGGACCCCGGCGGCACCGGAAGTCCAGCTACGGGGTAAGAGACAGGCCGAAGAGCGGGAGGTAGGTCTACCTCCTTCGGTTGTGCAGGAGCGTCGTCTCCGCTCGAGGCGGGGCCCTCACCGGCTCGTGGCCGAGCGAGCGGCGCCGCCAGCTGGGGCGGCGGCTCCTCACCCTGCCCGACAAGGTCG
>JAHWKL010000167.1 GCA_019347915.1 Actinomycetota bacterium | reverse complement strand
CCCACGGTGTCGTCGAGCACCTCCCGGCCCCGAGCGCAGATCACCACCGCCGCCCCCTCGGCGGCGAGGGCTTCGGCCGAGGCCCGTCCCAGGCCCCGGGAGGCAGCCGTCACCAGCGCCACCCGGCCGGCCAGCCCCAGGTTCACGGTCCCGGCCCCGGCCCCGGCCCCGGCCTCAGACCTCCACCACGGCCAGGCCGTGGGGAGCGTGGTTGAGCGGCTGGGGACCGGCGGCAGTGGCCACCACGATGTCCTCGATGCGGGCGCCGAAGCGCCCGTCGAGGTAGATGCCCGGCTCGACGGAGAAGGCGTGGCCCGGAGCCAGGGGCTCGGGGTTCCCCGCCACCAGGTAGGGGTCCTCGTGCTCCTCCAGCCCGATGCCGTGGCCGGTGCGGTGGATGAAGTGGTCGCCGTAGCCGGCGTCGGCGATGAGGCGCCGGGCCACGGCGTCGACCACCTGGCGCATGGTCGCCGGCACACCCTGGGCCGCCAGCGAGGTCACGTCCTTGTCGGCGTCGCGGATGCCACAGGGGACGATGTGGTCGAACATCGACAGGTCGGGGTCGACGTTGAGGGCGAAGCCATGGGTGGAGCGGCCCCGGGCCAGGCGCACACCCACGGCGCAGATCTTGGCGCCGCCGACCCAGACGCCGGGGTGGCGCTCGTCCCGGCCGGCGCCGCGCAGGCCCAGGTCGCAGAGCACGTCGATCAGGAGCTGCTCGAGCGAGTGGACATGGGCCCGGGTGTCGGCCAGCCCACCGCCCCGGCGACCGGGGACGGTGACCACGGGGTACCCGACCAGCTGGCCGGGCCCGTGGTAGGTGACCTGGCCGCCGCGGTCGGTGCGCACCAGGTCGGCGCCCACCGACGCCGGCGGGACGAGGACGTCGCCCACGTCGGCCCGGACGCCCAGGGTGTACACGGGCGGGTGCTCGAGGAGCAGGAGGTGGTCGTCCGCCCGGGAGGCGGCCAGGCTCCGTTGCAGGACCTGAGCCTCGTCGTAGCCGACCCGCCCCAGCCAGCGAACCCGCAGGGTCACGACCCCGGCCGGACCGGGGCGCCCGTCCCGTCCGTTCTGGCGGCGGGAACGGTGCGGAAAAGGCACCGGTTTCGCCGCCAGAAGCGATGGGGGTGGCGGGGGCCGGCGCTCATGCCAGCTCCGCCGCCCAGTCCCGCGTCTCCAGGATGTCCTTCACCTTGGCCACGAAGGCGGAGGCGTAGGCGCCGTCGATGGCACGGTGGTCGAAGGTGATGGCCAGGTTGCCGACGGGATGGATGGCGATGGCGTCGGACCCGTCGGGCAGCTCGACCACGACCGGGCGCTTGCGCACACCGTCGGTCGAGAGGATGGCCACCTGGGGCTGGTTGATGATGGCCCCGGTGAGCAGGGTCCCGAACGGGCCGGGGTTGGTGATGGTGAAGGTGCCGCCGGCGATGTCGTCGGGCCCGAGCTTGCGGCTGCGCGCCCGGTGGGCGAGGTCGGCGATCTCGCGGGCCAGCGCCCGCAGCCGCTTGGCGTCGGCCCCGTGGACGACCGGCGCCATCAGCCCCTCGAAGTTGATGTCGACGGCGATGCTCAGGTGCACGGCCCGGTGCACCACCAGCTCGTTGTCGCCCACCGAGGCGTTGACGTGGGGGAACTCCCGGATGGCGTCGACCACCGCCCGGCTCACGAACGGGAGGTAGGTGAGGTTGACGCCCTCCTCGGCCTTGAACCGCTCCTTCTCGGCCAGCCGCACCCGGTCGACACCCTCGTAGTCGACCTCGATGGCCACGAGGGTGTGAGCCGAGGTCGCCTTGGACATCACCATGTGCTCGGCCGTGCGCCGGCGGATGTTGGAGAACGGGACCACCTCGTCGCCCTCCGCCGGCACGGCGCTGCCGGCCGCCCCGGCGGGGGCCGGTGCGCTGGCCGCCGGGGCCGGGGCCGGACGCCGCTGCTCAGTGCCGGCTGCGCCCCTGCCGCTCTGCTGCCGGTCGATGGCCGCCAGGACGTCGTTGCGGGTGATGCGCCCGCCGGCGCCGCTGCCCTCGATGGTGTCGGGATCGAGCTGGTACTCGGCGACCAGGCGGCGCACCACGGGCGAGAGCAGCCGGCTGCCGCCCGAGCCGGCGGTGCCGGCCGACGCGTCACCGTCCGACTTGGCCGGTGCCCGTTCCTCGGGGGCAGCAGTCGTACGCCCTCCGGCCGTGGTGGTCGAGCCCAGTGATTCGCCGGCACCCTGCCCCCCGGCGCCGGCGGCCGGCTGCGTCTCCGGCTCCGGCTCCGGCTCCGAGGCGGCGACCGCCTCCTCGGGCTCGGCCTCCTTGCCCTCGCCGGCGCCCGTGGGATCAGGTGCCACCGCAGCCTCGGGCTCGCCCGCCTCCTGGTCGGGCCCGCTGTCCGCCGGCGCCCCGCCGGCGCCGTCGGCCGAGTCGGAGATGACGCCGAGCTTGGCCCCGACCTCGACGACGCCGCCCTCCTCGACGAGGATCTCCGCCAGGATGCCCGAGGCCGGGGACGGCACCTCTGAGTCGACCTTGTCGGTGGAGATCTCGAACAGCGCCTCGTCGGCCTCGACCTGGTCGCCCACCTGCTTGAACCACCGGGTGATGGTCCCCTCGGTCACGGTCTCCCCCAGTTGGGGCATGGTGATATCGGCCATCAGCCGTGCAGTCCTCTCCCGGTCAGGGCCATCACGGCCTCACCGAAGTTCTCCGACAGTGTGGGGTGGGGCTGCACCAGCTCGGCCACGTCGTCGACCGTGGCCTCCCAGTTGACGGCCAGGTACCCCTGCCCCAGCTGCTCGGTGACCCAGGGGCCCACCATGTGCACCCCGAGGATCTGCCCGGCGCCGCCGTCGGGCCGGCGGGCGGCCACGATCTTCACCAGCCCCTCGGGCTCGCCCACGATGAGGGCCCGGCCGTTGCCCCGGTAGTGGTGGGTCGAGACCACCACTTCGTGGCCCGCCTCCTTGGCCGACTCCTCGGAGTGGCCGGCGAAGGCCACCTCGGGATGGCAGTAGATGCACCACGGGACCCGGTCGTACTGCACCGGCAGCGGGCGCTCGCCGAGGATGTCCTTGACCGCCACGATCCCCTCGGCGAAGCCCACGTGGGCCAGCTGCGGGGTGGCGACCAGGTCGCCGACCGCCCACACGCCGTCACGGGTGGTCCGGCACGTCTGGTCGACCTTGACGAAGCCCCGGTCGTCGACCTCCACTCCCGTGCCGTCGAGTCCGAGGCTGTCCGACAGCGGCCTCCGCCCCACCGACACCACGACCCGCTCGACCTCGAGCGACGCACCGTCACCCAGACGCACGGTGGTCGTCGACTCGCCCGGGTCATGACCCTCGACCTGCACCCCGGTACGCACGTCGATGCCCCGCTTCTCGAAGCTCTTGCGCACCACGGCGGCGACGTCGCCGTCACAGCCGGGCAGCAGCTTGGGCAGGCTCTCGAGCAGAGAGACCTGCACCCCCAGGTCGGCGAGCATGGAAGCGAACTCGCAGCCGATGGCGCCACCTCCGACCACTGCGGCCGACGCCGGCAACTCGGTCATCCCCAGCACCTCGTCGGAGGTGAGGACGAAGCGGCCGTCGAGGTCGAAGCCGGGGATGGTCCGCGGCAGCGAGCCGGCGGCCAGGATGACGCTGTCGCCCCGGAGCTCCTGGTCGGGGCCGTCGGTCACGTGCACGGTGACCCGGCCGTCGGCGCCCAGCGTGCCCGTACCGGCGAAGGTGGTGACCTTGCGGCGCTTCAGGAGTCCCTGGAGGCCCTTCCAGAGGCCGTCGATCACCTTCTGCTTGCGCTTCATGGTGATCCCGAAGTCGATGGTGGGCTCGCCGGCGTCGAGGCCGAAGGCGGCGGCGCCGGCGATGGTGCGTCGCACCGAGGCCGTCTCGAGCAGCTCCTTGGCCGGGATGCATCCCCGGTGGAGGCACGTGCCGCCGACCCGGTCGCGCTCCACGAGGGCGACGGAGAGGCCGGCGGCGGCGGCGTAGAGCGCCGAGGCGTAGCCACCGGGCCCTCCACCTACGATCACGACGTCGAACTGCTCTGCCACCATCGCTCCTTCGATCGGACGGAGCTGAGGCTATTGCCTCCCGGCGTTACTGCTGACCTTCCCTGGGCTCCTCGGCGCCCTCGTCGACCTGCTGCTCGAGCTCGTCGGCACCCTCCTCCACGTTCTGCTCCAGCTCCTCGGTCTCCTCGTCGGCCGTGGAACCGTCGTTGTCCTCGTCGGTGCAGGCGGTGCCGCCCAGGGCGAGGACGGCGGCGAAGGCGGCGGCGGTCATCTTCTTCGTCGGCGTGTTCATGCAGCGGCCCTACCCAGGCCCGGCTGCCACTCACCGTGGGCCGAGGGATCACCGGGTCAGCAGCACCAGCTGGAGGCTGAAGGCCACCAGCAGGGCCAGCCCGC
>JAHWKL010000166.1 GCA_019347915.1 Actinomycetota bacterium | reverse complement strand
AGCAGCCCGACGTCGTTGCGCAGGTCCAGGAGCCGACCGAAGATCTGGCACGCCTCCTCGTGGCGGTGCAGGAGCTGCAGGCAGTCGGCCAGCCAGAACGTGCACATCAAGAACGCGCCCTCATCACCGCTCAGCCCGTCGTCGGTGGCCTCGGCGTCGTAGCGATGGACGAAGCCGTCGACCACCAGCTCCCGCTGGATGGCCTCGACCGTGCCCCCGATCCGGGGGTCCTCTGCCGGTAGAAAGCCCACCAGCGGGAGCATCAGCAGGCTGGCGTCGAGCTGCTTCGACCCGTAGTGCTGCACGAACGTGTTGCGGTCGGCGTCGTAGCCCTCCCGGCACACCTCGGCGTGGACCTGGTCGCGTAGCGCCCGCCACCGCTCCACCGGGCCCTCCAGGCCGTAGCGCTCCACGGTGGTGACCGCCCGGTCGAACGCCACCCAGGCCATGACCTTCGAGTGGGTGAAGTGCTGCCGGCCCGACCGCACCTCCCACAGGCCCTCGTCGGGCTGCTCCCAGACCCGTTCGAGGTTGCGCAGCATCATCCGTTGCAGGGCCCACGCCGCCACGTCCGACTCGATCCCCGACTTGCGAGCGTGGTGAAGCGAGTCCAGGACCTCCCCGTACACGTCGAGTTGGAACTGGTCCCACGCGGCATTGCCGATCCGTACCGGCGAGGAGCCCTCGTAGCCGGGCAGCCAGGGCAGTTCCAGCTCGGGCAACCGGCGCTCGCCGGCGACTCCGTACATGATCTGGAGGTCGTCGGGGTCGCCGGCGACTGATCGGAGCAACCAGTCGCGCCAGGCCACCGCCTCGGCGGTGTACCCGCAGGCGAGGAGGGCGTCGAGGGTGAAGGTGGCGTCGCGCAGCCACGAGAAGCGGTAGTCCCAGTTGCGGCTCCCGCCCAGCTGCTCGGGCAGCGAGGTGGTGGGGGCGGCCACCACGGCGCCGGTGGGGCCGAAGGTGAGGGCCTTCAGGACGGTGAGCGACCCGTGCACCTCGTCACGCCATCCGCCCTGGTAGGTGAGATGGGATGACCACTCCTGCCACCAACGGTCGGTCGCCTCGACGGCGGCCAACGGGTCGATGACCGGCGGTAGGGGCGTGTGCGAGGGATGCCAGGCGAGCACGAACGGCACCTGCTCGCCCTCGGCCACCACGAACTCGGCCACCGAACGGAGCTCCTCGCCGTGCACCTCCACCGGGGTGGTCAAGCACACGGCGTCAGGGCCGCCGACCGCCGAGGTGCGGCCGTCGATCTTGCGCACCCAGGGCACGATCGAGCCGTAGTCGAACCGCACCACCAGCTCCATGCGCATCTTCACCCGCCCGGCCTCGCCCCGGACCACCCGCACCACGTCAGGCGCATCGTCGCGCGGTGGCATGCAGTCGATCACGGTCACGGCTCCCCCGGAGGTCTCGAAGCGACTCTCGAGCACCAGGCCGCCTTTGCGGTACCTGCGACGGGCGCAGCGTGGCCCTCCGGCGGGAGCCAGCAGCCAGCGGCCATGGTCGGGACGGCCGAGCATGGCGGCGAAGCACGCCGGGGAGTCGAAGCGGGGGAGGCACAGCCAGTCGATGGACCCGTGCCGGGAGACGAGAGCGGCCGACTCGGTGTCACCGAGCAGGGCGTAGTCCTCGAGCGGGGAAGGCACCTCGGAGGTGTAGCCGTCACCGCCGCCGTTCATGTGCGGCGACCGGCGAGCGTCTCAGCCCCGGAGCAGCTCGGCGACGCGGAAGGCCAGGTCGATGCTCTGGCGGGCGTTGAGGCGGGGGTCGCACATGGTCTCGTAGCGATGTTCGAGATGGGCGTCGAGGATCTCCTCGGCGCCTCCGAGGCACTCGGTGACCTCGTCGCCGGTGAGCTCGACGTGCACGCCGCCCGGCCACGTCCCCTCGGACCGGTGGGCGGCGAAGAACCCGGCGATCTCTGCGATCACGTCGTCGAAGTGGCGGGTCTTGCGGCCCCCGGTCGAGGTGAAGGTGTTGCCGTGCATGGGGTCGCAGGCCCAGACCACGGGGTGTCCCGACTCCCGCACCGCTTGCAGCAACGGTGGCAGCTTCTCCTCCACGGCGGCTGCGCCCATGCGGGAGATGAGGGTGAGCCGGCCCGGCACCCGCTCGGGATTCAAGGCCTCGCACAGGGCGACGACCTCCTCGGCAGTGGCGGTGGGCCCCAGCTTGCACCCCAGCGGATTGCAAACGCCTGACAGGAACCCGACGTGGGCGCCGTCGAGCTGGCGGGTCCGGTCGCCGATCCACAGCATGTGGGCCGAGCAGTCGTACCAGTCGCCGGTGAGCGAGTCGCGGCGAGTGAGCGCCTCCTCGTAGCCGAGGATCAGCGCTTCGTGGCTGGTGTAGAAGTCAACCTCGTGCAGCTGGTGCTCGGACTGGAGGTCGATCCCGCAGGCGGCCATGAACCGCAGCGCCCGTTCGATGCCGTCGGCAATGTCCTCGTAGCGCCGGCCCTGGGCGCTGCTGGCCACGAACTCCTGGTTCCAGGCGTGGACCCGGCCGAGGTCGGCGAAGCCGCCCTTGGTGAACGCCCGCAGCAGGTTCAGGGTGGAGGCGGACTGGTGGTAGGCGGTCACCAGGCGCTGCGGGTCGGGCACCCGGGCATCGGGTGTGGGGGCGCTGTCGTTGACCATGTGACCGCGGAAGGAGGGCAGCTCGACGTCACCCACCCGCTCGAAGGGGGAGGAACGGGGCTTGGCGAACTGGCCGGCGATGCGCCCCACCTTCACCACGGGCACCCCCGAGCTGTAGGTGAGCACGACAGCCATCTGCAGGATCACCCGGAGCTTGTCGCGGATGGCGTCGGCGGAGAACGTGTCGAACGACTCGGCGCAGTCGCCCGCCTGCACCAGGAAGGCTCGACCGGCGGCCACCTCGGCCAGACTGCCCGTCAGGGCCCGTGCCTCGCCGGCGAAGACCAGCGGCGGGTAGGTCGACAGCTCCTTGAGGGCGCGGTCGAGCGCGCCGGAGTCGGGCCAGTCGGGTTGCTGGGCGGCGCTCAGCTCGCGCCACGACGGGGGAGACCAGGACGAGGACATCGCTACCAGCGTGGCCGAGGAACTCGGCTTCGGCAACGTGGTCCTGCGAAACAGTGGCGGATCAACCGGCGACGTCGGGGCCGGCCGACGTGATGGAGATGCGCAGCACCACCCGCCGCTCCCGCTCCATGGCGGCGCGGTAGTCGTCCCAGTCGGGGTGCTCGCCGGAGACCCGCCGGTAGTAGTCCACCAGCACGTCCAGCGCCTCCGGTCGCCCCACGATCTCGACCTCGCCGTCGATCTGCACCCACGGCCCGAAGAAGCGATCGCTCATCACGCACAGCGAGACCTTCGGGTCTCGCTCGGCGTTCCTGGTCTTGATCGCCGTCTCCCGGGTGCTCACCAAGGGCCGGCCGTCGTCGTCGACGGCGACCACGACCGGCGACATCTGGGGTCTCCCGTCGCGCCGGCGGGTGGCGAGCACGGCCCGGTGGTTCTCCCGGAGGAAGTCGCGGGCCTCGTCGGGGCCCACCTCAGGCAGCGGCGATGCTCTCGGCGTCGATCTTGAGCTCGTCGACCGCCCGCTTGACGATGCGGCGAGCCGCCTCGGCGGTGACACCGAGGACCTCCCCGACCTCCCGGAAGCTGTGCTTCTGACCGTCGGCCAAGCCGAAGCGGTGCTCGACGGCGACCCGGGCGCGGGGCTCCAGGCGGTCGAGCAGGTTGGTGACCATCTCCTCGTGGAGCTGCTCGACCACCACCTGCTCGGGGCCGGGCAGGCTGTCGGGCAGCAGGTCGACCAGCTCCTGCTCGCCGTCGTCGCCGACCGTGCGGTCGAGGCTCGTGGGCGTGGCCAGCCGGTGGAGGTTGGCCAGCTCGTCGTCGAGCTCGTCGCCCTCACCCGAGACCGCCCGCAGCGCCGCCCGGAGCTGGGCAGAGCGCTCGCTGGGGAGCCGCACCAGGTTGGCCTTCTGGTCGAGCGCCCGGCCGATGGCCTGGCGGATCCAGAACGTGGCGTAGGTGGAGAACTTGAACCCCTTGCGCCAGTCGAACTTCTCGACAGCACGGATCAGCCCAAGCATGCCCTCCTGAATTGTGTCGCCAAGCGAGAGTCCCTGCCCCTGGTAGCGGCGAGCGAGCGAGACGACCAGGCGCACGTTGGCGTTAACCATCCGCGCCTTGGCCTCCAGATCACCGCGCTCCACGCGCTGGGCCAGCTCAACCTCCTGCTCCTTGTTCAGAAGCGGGTAGCGCGAGGCTTCCCGCAGCAGCAGGTCGACGCTGTCAAGGCCCTCGAGGACGACGTCCTCTCGACGGATCAAGTTCATCCCTTCCTTCTCACATTCCGACTCATCGAGTAGGAATTCTAGCGGGTATTGGTTGCTTATACAACCTGTTCAGGCCTCTGGCCGCCCAGTGGGTGCGGCGAGGTCGCTAACGTCTACGGGCTGT
>JAHWKL010000165.1 GCA_019347915.1 Actinomycetota bacterium | reverse complement strand
CACGATGCGCTCATGCTGGAGGGAGCTCACGCGACACCTCCGAGCGTCAGCTCATCGTAGACCGCCAGCGGATGCTGATAGCCCATGATCACCTTGCGCGCCGGCGGTGCCGCTCGGCTGCGCGCCGCCCGCCCGCCATAGGGCGCCGGCAAAGCCTGCAGCCTGGCCGTCTCGATCGGAAGCCGCTCGGCGGGGACCGCGCCGGTCGGTGCGACCGCGACCGCACCACCCACGCCCAGCGCCGCCCACGCCACCATGCCCGCCCGCACCACCGGGTGGTCGGCGAAACCTCTTCGCGTGGCGTTGCCATACGGCGCTGGATCAGGGATCGCGACGTCGGCGGGCGGCGGCGCGGTGAGGACGTTCACTCGGGTCCGGTTTCTGGCGTCGACGCCAGCTTCCTCCTGGCGCTCTTCGAGCACCTCGTCAAGTGTCGTCTTCACTGCGTGGAACGTTCTCTCCGCCAAGCCGGCGTCGGCCGCCAGCACGCTGATGGACATGATGGGCGCGGGGTCCCGCGGGTGCTGCGCCACCTCGAAGGCGGCGCTGCCGCCCGCCAACGCAGCCACGCGCTGCCGGGCCTCTGGACCGAGCATGATCTGCTCGAGGATCCTGGTCGTGTATCCCGCAGGAGGGTAGGGGTTCGGCGTCCCTTCACCACTTGGGACCAGGAACGCTGAGCCGGTGGCGGAGGGCGAGCCCGCAGCCGGCTGATCGCTCGGCCGCAAGAGCAGCTCCACGTTGCCTCCCGCCACTCCAGCCGCCTCCTCGAGCCTTGCCAGTTCCTCGTCGAGGTTGTCAAGCACCGTCTCGACTGTGCGGACGTTGGCCGCGGGATCGTCGCTGGCCGCCGTCACCCGGAGAATGGACGTGGCTCGGTCGACCTCGACCTTGAAAGGGACAGTTGCGCCGGCCTCGCTCAGGCGGTCGCTCACTTCCTTGCTGCGCAGCACCTCGGCGAACACCGGCGCAGTGACCACTGCGGCGCCCGAGTCCGCCGACGACGGTGCGCTGACTCCGGAAACGAGGAGGACGGTCCCGTCTGCCTCGTACTCCGGCTCCGTGCCGGTGCCCACGACGAGCGCCACCAATAGCGTCACCACGACGATCGGTGCGACGATCTTCCACCGCCGGACGATGGTTTGCAGGACGGTCAGGACATCCATTTCCGCTCCGCTTCAAGTATTCGTAATGGGACCTCAAAGCTTACCGTGGCACCCGGTAGGTTGGACGTCGGCATTAGCCCTCCTCAGCACAGCTGTGCGCCAGCGACCCGTCTTGGTCACGTGGAGTTTTGGGATTCGCCGTTCTCGCTCTCGGCGACCGGCTCCCGGCGCCCAACGCCGATACCAATCGGCATCGGAGCTCGGAGACAACCCCTCTACATCTCGGTTCCCACACCACGAGGACGCCTACGGCACCGAAGCTCGCTCCGAGTACGACGGCAGCGAACCTCAGCTGGGCGCTCAGCCCGTTCGCCCACCCAGTCGCCTGCACCCCCTGACCGACCACCAATGCTGCGAACCCGGCGGCAGCGGAGGGTGCGACGACCCGGACCACCCTGTCCAAGGACAGAGTGGTCACTCGCAAGAGCAAGAAGAGGTTCACAGCCAGGAACACCAGGCCGTAGAGGAGGAGTCGCGATACGGCCATTCCGGCGACCTGCCCCTCCGCTGAGACATCCCGGAGAATCACCGCCGCTACCACGAACCCCAGAGCGCTCAGCACGCCCGCAGCCCAAGCCAGTGCGGCCAGCTGCCCAGTCCTTCCGAGTGCTTGGAGCATCGGTCCGTTGAAGAGAACCAGCGCCTTCGCCGCTCCGACGCCACACAGAATCTGAAGCGGCACCACCGCATCCGACCATTCCGGCCCGACCAGTGCCATCAGCGGACCGCTGGCGGCGGCGAGGATGCCCAGCGCCGGAAGGGCGAGCAGGGAACTCAGCCCGAGCACGGCGAGCAGCCGCTCGTCGAAGCGTTCTCGATCGTCCTGGAACCGGGAGAGCTCCGGGAGCGACACTGCCTGCAGCGAACGCACGGACACCTCGATGAGCATGTCGACCCACCGGGAGGCGAACCGGTAGAGCCCGACGGCTGCCGGCCCGAAGAACAGACCGATCAACAGGGCGTCGGAGCGGTTGTTGATGAACACACCGAAGCTCGCCAGGGATGAGCCGGCAGAAAAGCCCAGGAGCTCCTTGGCGCAGCGGGAGGAGAAGCGCAGGCGTGGACGCCAGCCGCTGACGCTCCACAGGACGACCAGTTCCACGACGCCGGTGGTGACCTGCTGGGCGACAAGTGCCCACACCCCCATGCCCTGGACCGCCATGATGACGCCGACCACGCCTCCGACGAGCACCGACGTCGTCGTCCGGATGGCCAGCGGCCGGAAGTTCATCTGGCGTCGCAGTCGAGCCTCTTGAACGACGACCAACCCCTTGATGGGGATGAGGATGGACAGCACGGAGATGACCGCTTGGAGGTCGGGCAGTCGGTTCACGCCGGCCCACCAACCCGAAAGGGCGATGCTCACCACCGTGAGCGCCCCACTCGTGGCCATGACCATCCAGAAGGCGGAGTCGAGATGCTCGGGCCGGAGGTCCTTGCGCTGGATGAGCGCCGGGATCATTCCCTGCTGGAGCAGCATCTGCAAGAAGAGAACGTACACAGTCGCCATGGCGACGGTCCCGAAAGCAGCAGGACCGAGGATGGCCGCCAGCACCAAGGTGACGAGCATGGTGATGCCCTGCCGGCCGCCGTCCATCACGTACGACCACCGCAACGCACTCCGGAAGCTGCGGTCAGCGATGGCGCACCTCGCTCGAGTCGGTTGAAGCCTGCCGGCCGTCAGTCGACCATCGGGGGACGTCGTGGGCGGGCACCGATCGCGGGGCGACCGGACGGGAGGGGAGGCTCGAGTCAGGACGATCCCGCATTCGACATCACCCGCCCAAGGCCCCGTACCTACGGGGCGCTCGATACGAGCGGCGTGACAGAGACGTTACCGAAGCGGGCATCAGCGTGGTGGGCGATGAGGCCCACGGAACCGGTGGCAGGACCGGCGTCCTCCTCGATGCTGAGGAGCCATTCCGCCGGTTCGGTGGCATTCGCCTCCCATACCTTGAAGTCGTACCGGGTCCCTCCTGCGACGGTCTCGACCCGTGCCTTGAACACGTAGGGCACGCCGAAGCTCAGGGTCGGGCTGCTCGCCCGAGTGACGGGTGAGCCGTCGTTCCCGGTCAGCTCGAACCTCGCAGGGTCGGACCATCGGTACCAGGCGAAGGCGCCGGTGGGATAGAAACCGATCGCGGGCTGCTCGCTGTCGCGTGGAGTGTGGCCCTGCCACCGTAGCGCCAAGCCGACGAGGGGTGCCCCGCTCTCCGGCGTGCCCGCCCCGGGTCCAAGGCCGTAGACAGTGACGGGCACGGTCACCTCATAATCCTGCCAGGAAAGATCACCAAGCGTGATCAGGCGGTCGTAGCCCAGCTTGATGGATCGCACAGAATCGCCGTCCAGTGCCCAGAGCCCGTCGACGACCTGAGCGTCGTCTGCGATCTTCACCGCCGAGCCCCAGTCGGTGGTGTAGGGCAATGCTGCGGTGATGCCGGCGCGGTAGTCCACGGTCACCCCTTCGACCGAAGTCTGGCCAAGGTCGTCGGTGGCAGTGATGACGACGTCGTTCAGGCCACTCTTGAGATCCGAGTAGGCGATCTCCACGTTGAAGTCCCCCGGTGCGTCGAGCCGACGCTTGTCGGGTCCGATGCTCAGAGCCGACGACGGTCCACCGTTCAGGGAGAAGTGCAACGAGCTGATGCCGTCGACGACAGAGACGTTGCCGAGGATGTTGACCCACGTCTGGCTCTGGCCACGTTCTCCGAACACCTGGTGGCTTCCGTACCAGACGTCGATGACGGGACCAGGCGCGGTGGTGGTGAAGGTGGCATCGGGGGTGGAGGTGGCGTTGGCGGCACCGTCGACCGAGGTGACGGCGAAGTGGTACAGGGTCTCGGGGCTCAAGCCGGTGAGGGTGAGGCTGTGGGAGGTGACCAGCGTGGGGTCCACCACCGAGCCGTTCTCGTAGGCCGAGGTGGGGCCGTAGGCCACCGCCGAGTCGGCGGGCTCGTCGGTGGTCCAGGTGACCGTGGCCGACGAGGAGCCGGCGGCGACGGCCACGTTGCTGATGGTCGGGGCCGTGGTGTCGACGGTGTCGACGGTCTCGGCGCTGAACGTGGCCGTGACCGACTTGTCGGCGTTCATGGTCAGCGTCTGGGGGTTGGCGGTGCCGGTCAGGTCGCCGCTCCAGCCGTCGAACACCGACCCGCTGGCCGGGGTGGCGGTGAGGGTCACCTCCTCGCCGTCGTCGTAGGCCACCTTGTCGGGCGAGGCGCTCACGGTGCCCTCGCCCACGACGTTGGTGGTCAGGCTGTGCTGGGTCACCGCCACCCCGTCCTCGGGCACGATG
>JAHWKL010000164.1 GCA_019347915.1 Actinomycetota bacterium | reverse complement strand
GACGGGCTGAAGCTCGACCAGCTGAACCTGCGTCTCGGCCCCGCCTTCCCGCCGTTCCCGCCCGGGCTGGTGCTCGACGTCGAGGTGCAGGGCGACGTCGTGCAGAAGGCGGTGGTGGGCGACAACCCGTTCGTGTCGTGGCCCGGCGACCCTCCCGTCTCGGTGGCCGACAGCACGGCGTTCACCGACGCCCGGGGCGAAGCCGTCGCCGTGGCCGACCTGGAGCTGGCCCGGGCCCGGCACCACCTGGTGTGGCTGGCCGGCGCCCTGGGCCACCACGGTCTGGTGGCCCGGGGCGAGCGGGTGCTGCGGCTGGCCTCGGGCCTCACCGTCGGCGACCGCGCCGCGGTGGAAGCTCTGGCCCGCTCGGTCGTGCGGTCACGGAGCCTGGAGTGGGCCACCGACGGGGTGGGCGTGGTCACCGGGGACGGGCTGCCCGCCGGCCCCGTCGCCCGGGCTGACGGCTCCACCGCCGACGCCCGGGCCGACGACGAGGCCTACCGGGACCTGGGCTTCGAACCGGTCACGGGCTCCGGCGGTGACGCCCGGGCCCGCCTGCGCCAGCGGGTGGCCGAGGCAGTCCAGGCGCTGCAGCTCGCCGAGCGGGCCGGTGACCGGCAGCGGGCACCCGGCGGCGCCGTCGAGGGCCCACGGGGCACGCTTCCGGCAGGCGGCGGCGGCGAGACGACACCGTCGGCGGCCCTGCTCGATCGCCTGCCCGATCTGCTGGCCGGCCAGGAGTGGGGCGACGCCGTCACGACCGTCGTCAGTCTCGACCTCGACCTCGAGGAGGCGGCCCTGAGCGCCGGTTCGGCGATGGCGACGTGAGCTGGGCGTCGCCGCTGCCGGCGGTGGCCCTCGTCGGCGCCGTGCTCACCGCCGGGGCCACCGCCGTCACCGTGCTCGACCACCTGGCCGGCGCCCGGACCGCGGGGCGGCCGGTGCGGCTGCTGCCGGCCGTCGGCCGGCCCGCGGCCCGTTCGGCGCTGCTGCTGCTGACCCGCCGGTCCGCCACACCCCGCACCGACGCCGCCGCCGGGGCCCTGGCCCCGGCCCTGCTCGTCGGCATGGCGGCGGCGGCGGTCGCCGCCGTCCCGTGGGGGCGAGGGGTGGCGGTGGCCGACGTCGACGACGGCATCGTGCTCGTGGGGGCCGCCTTCGCCGTGGTCATGGTGGGGGTCTACCTGCACGGCTGGTCGGCCAACTCGCCCCTCCCCCTGCACGGCGGCTACCGCTTCGTGGCCCTCGCCCTGTCCTACGAGATGCCGCTGGCGCTGGTGCTGATCGCTGCTGCCCTCCCGGCCGAGTCGCTGTCGATCGGCGCCATCGTGGAGTCCCAGGCGGGGATGTGGAACGTGGTGCGCCAGCCGCTGGGCCTGCCCCTCTACCTGGTGGCCGGGGCCGGCCTCGCCTTCTGGGGACCGCTCGACGTGGCCGACGCCAGCGATCTGGCCGGTGGCACCGCCGCCGAGGTGTCCGGGCCCGCTCGCCTGGCGTGGGCGGCGGCGCAGGGGGCGGTGCTCACCGCCGTGGCCGTGGTCGGCGCCGGCGTGTTCCTCGGCGGCTGGCACGGGCCGGTCCTGCCCGGGCCGGCGTGGACGGCGCTCAAGGCTCTGGCCCTGCTCGCCGTCCTGGCCGGCGCCAAGCACCGACTGGCCCGGGTCCGGCTGGAGCGGTTCGTGGTGGTGGCGTGGGCGGCGCTGATCCCGCTGGCCCTGGTCGACGTGTTCGTCTCCGGAGCGCTGGCCCTGTGAGCGGGGGAACGCTGGTCGACGTCGCCTTCTGGGCCTTCGCCGTGGCCGCCGTGGTCGCCGCCTGGCTGGTGTTCCGGGTGGACTCCATGGTGCGGGCCGCCTACTGGCTGTTCGCCTCGTTCGTGGCCGTGGGCTTCATCATGGTGCTGCTCGGCGCCCGGTTCCTCGGACTGGTCCTCGTCCTGATGATGGCCGGGGAGATGACGATCATGGCCGTGTTCATGGTCATGTTCATGATGAACCCGGCCGGCCTCAACCCCATGACCATGGTCCACCAGCACCGCACCGCCATCATCGCCGGCGTGGTCGCCTTCGCCGGGCTGGCCGGCGTGGGCCTGGTCGCCGACTTCCCCGACCGCCCGGTCGCCGCCTCGTCGGAGCCCACGGCCGAGCTGGGCCGGGAGTTGCTGGGGGACTCCATGCTCGTGTTCGAGACGGCCGGGGTGACCCTGCTGGCCACCATGATCGCCAGCATCGCCCTGGCCGCCAAGCGGGGCCGGTTCGGCGACGCCGCCGCCGGCTCGGTGGCCCCCGAGCTCGACCCAGAACCGCCACCGCCCGACCCCGAGGAGCAGGCCGGCCACGATCACCATCACGACGCCGCCGGCGGGAAGGAGGCCGGCCCGTGAGCCTGCCGGCGCTGCTGGTGGTGTCCGCCGCCCTGTTCGGGGTCGGCGTCTACGGCGCCCTGTCGCAGCAGACGTTCGTGATGATCATGATGGGTCTCGAGCTCATGCTCAGCGGGGCCATGCTCGCCGCCGTGGCCCTGTGGGCGGGCGCCACCGGCGGCAACCCCAAGGGCCAGCTGCTGACGGTGGTGGCCATGACGGTGATGGCGGTGGAGGCGGCCATGGGCTTCGCCCTGGTCATCAACATCTACCGCATCCGCCGGGCGGAGATGACCGAGAAGATCAAGCGGCTCCGGGGCTGATGGCGGACTCGCTGCTGGTGGCCCTGCTGGTGCTCGTGCCCCTGGCCGGGGCCGGGGCCGTGCTCGCCGCCCGCCGGCGCTCGCCCGGGACCGTGGCCGCCATCGCTCTCGCCGCCACCGCCGCCGCCCTCGTCCTCGGCACCGCGGCCGCGGTGGTGCAGCCCAGCACGTCGTGGCGGTGGGGCGGGCAGCTGGAGCTGGGCCTGGCGGTCGGGGGGCTGGGCCGGGTGATGGTGGTGCTCGTGCCCGCCGTGGCCCTGCCCGTGCTCGCTTACGCCGCCGCCGAGCGGCGCACCGACCGCGGCCTGCCGCGGCTCCTGGCCCTCCTCGTCGCCTTCGTCGGCGCCATGCTGGCGCTGGTCGCCGCCGCCGACCTGGTCACCCTCCTGGTGGCGTGGGAGCTGGTGGGCGCCTGCTCGTGGGCGCTCATCGGCCACGACTGGCGCGACCCTCACAACCCGCCGGCCGCCCTCCAGGCCTTCCTCACCACCCGGGTGGGCGACCTGGGGCTCTTCGCCGCCGCCGGCATCGCCGTGGTGGCTGCCGGCAGCGCCCGTTACGACGCACTGGGCGCCCTCGCCGGCTGGGAGGCCCATGCCGTGGGCGCCGGCGTGGTCTTCGCCTCAGCCGCCAAGTCGGCCCAGCTGCCCTTCTCGCCGTGGCTGTTCTCGGCCATGGCCGGGCCCACGCCGGTGAGCGCCCTGCTGCACTCGGCGACCATGGTCGCCGCCGGCGCCTACCTGCTGGCCCGGGTCGTGCCCGAGCTGGCCGGCGCCGGCTGGCTGGCTGGCGCCGTGGTCGCCCTGGGCCTGGCCACCGCCCTGGCCGGCGGCATCGTCGCCACCGTGCAGGACGACCTCAAACGGGCGCTGGCCGCGTCCACGTCGGCCCAGTACGGGTTGGTCCTCGTGGCCGTGGGCGCCGGATCGGTGGCCGCCGCCGGCGCTCACCTGGTGGGCCACGCCGCCCTCAAGGCGCTGCTGTTCCTGGCCGGCGGCATGGCCGTCGACGCCGCCGGTGGCGGCCGACTGAGCAGGATGCGCCTGGGACGGGCCCTTCCGCTGCCCGCGGTGACCTTCCTCGTCGGCGCCCTGGCCCTCACCGCCGTCCCACCCCTGGGGGCCGCCTGGTCCAAAGAAGCCGTCCTCGCCGCCGCCTTCCACCATGCGACGTGGGCCGGCGCCGGGGCCGTGGTCGCCGGCCTGCTCACCGCCGGGTACGCCGGTCGGCTGGCGCTGCTGACCTACGGGCCCGGTCCCGCCCCGGAGCGACCGCACTCGCCGCCGGCGGCCCAGAACGTCGCCGTCATCCTCCTCGCCGGCGCCACCATCGTGCTGGGCGTGGCCTGGCTCCCGGGGGCGGGCGACGTGGTCGAGGGCCTCACCGGCGGTCGCCTGTTCGAGAGCCGGGCCGGGGAGCTGGCCGTGTCCGTCGCCACCGTCGCCGCCGGCCTCGGCGCCGTGGCCGTGCTGGACCGCCGCCGGCGGCTGCTCACCCTGGCCCTTCCCCCCACCGTGCGCGCCGGCGCGGCGGCGTGGCTGGGGCTGCCGGCGCTGGCCCGGCGGGCCGTGGTCGACCCCACGCTGTCGCTCGCCCACACCCTGGCTGCCGCCGACGACCGGGTCATCGACGCCGGCGTCCGCACCGCCGCCCGGGTGGCGGCGGCGTGCTCCCGTGCGCTGTCGTGGTGGGGAGAGCGGGGTGTCGACGGGGTGGTGCGCGGCACCGCGGCCACGGCCCTCCGCTTGGCCATCGCCTCCCGCCGCGGCGACGAGCGGGGTGTCGACGGGGCGGTGGAAGCCGTGGCCCGAGGGACGGACGTCGCCGGGCGCCACAGCCGCCGGCTGCAGACGGGCCTGGCCCACCA
>JAHWKL010000163.1 GCA_019347915.1 Actinomycetota bacterium | reverse complement strand
GCTTCTTCACCTGCTTCTGAGATTTGCCGCAGAACGAGCACTTCAGCAGGTCGCCACCGCCGTCACCGATCCTCGCCATGTGTCCCCCCGGTAGTGATGCTGGGTTGCTATGCCGTCGCCGCGGAGTCGGCCGGAGCCAGCTCTCGCATGCTGACCACCTCGTCGATGATGCCGTACTCCTTCGCCTCTTGGGCGGACATCACGAAGTCGCGGTCGGTGTCTCGGTGGATCTTCTCGATGGGCTGGCCGGTGTGCTCCGACAGCAACTCCTCGAGCGCCGTGCGCATTCGCTCGATCTCCTTGGCCGCCAGCTCGATGTCGGCCGCCTGGCCCATGGCCTGACCATAGGGCTGGTGGATGATGATGCGCGCCCGTGGCAGCGCCAAGCGCTTGCCCTTGGTGCCGGCCGCCAGCAGGACTGCCGCTGCCGAGGCCGCCTGACCGAAGCAGATGGTGGTGATGTCGGGCTTGACGTACTGCATGGTGTCGTAGATGGCGAAAAGGGCGGTGATGTCGCCGCCGGGCGAGTTGATGTACACGTTGACGTCGCGGTCGGCGTTCTCTGACTCCAGGTGCAGCAGCTGGGCGACGACCAGGTTGGCGATGGTGTCGTCGATCGGGGTGCCGATGAAGATGATGTTCTCCTTCAGCAACCGCGAGTAGAGGTCGAAGGCCCGCTCGCCCCGGTTGGTCTGCTCGACCACGGTGGGGACCAGGTAATTGAAGGCCCGCAGCCGCTGCTCGCCGCCGGCCAGGACCTCGACGTTGCGGATGGGATCGGTCATGCAGGCTGCTCCTCGACGGTGCTGGCTTCGGCGGCGGGTTGCTGGGTGGTGTCGGCCGTCAGTTCGTCCGACTCGGTCCGGGGTGGTTCCAGGTCGTCACGATCAACCGGGCGACCCTCCTCGTCGACGATCTCGGCGTGCCCGACCAGCCACTCGAGGGCCTTGCTCTTCGCCACGTCCGAGCGTACCGCCTGCAGTTGGTCAGCGCGCTCGAGCCGGCGGCGAACCTCGTCGGGATCCTCGTGGATCTGGTGGGCCATGTGGTGGATCTGGGCGTCGACGGCGTCGTCGTCGCCCTCGATCCCCTCGGCCTCGGCGACGGCGCGCAGGGCCAGGTCGGCCTTGACCGCGTCGGTGGCCCGCCGGCGCAGCTCGTCGCCCAGCTCCTCGCCGGTGCGTCCGGTGGCCTGCAGGTAGTCCTCGATGGAGAGGTTCTGGCTGCGCAGCCGAGACACGAGCTGCGACGCCTGCCGCTCGACCTCGGCGTCGACCAGCGCTCCCGGCGGCTCCTCGTCGACCAGCTGGACCAACGCTGCCAGCGTGCCGTCCTCCAGGGCAGCCTTGCTCTGCGCTGGCTTGATCTCGGCCAGCCGCTGGCGAAGGTGCTCCCGCAACTCGGCCACGGTCTCGAACTCGGACGCCTCGTTGGCCCACTCGTCGTCGATGTCCGGAAGGATCTTCTCCTTGACCTCCTTGACCAGGACGCGCAGGCGGATGGGGTGCTCCTGGTCGGGATCGGGGTGCTCGGCGTTGAAGACCAGGATGTCGCCGACCTTGGCGCCCCGAAGCTCGGCGTCGAGCTCGGGCAGGATCGCCTCGCTGCCCACCTCGTACAGGTAGTCGTCGGCGGTGAGGCCCTCGACCGGCTCGTCGGCGATGGACCCGGCGATGTCGATGGTGACGTGGTCGCCGTCGCGTGCGGGACGGCTGACGACCTGGAGCTCACCGAACTGTGACCGCAGGCGCTCGACCTGGGCGTCGACCTCGGCCTCGGTCACCTTGGGATCGGGCACGGTGACCCGAAGGTGGTCGTAGCCCGGGACCTGCACCTTGGGACGGACCTCGACCACGGCGTCGAAGGCGACGGCGCCGCTGTCCTGGCCGGCGGTGATGTCGATCTCCGGCGGAGCGATGGCGTCGACGTCGGCCTCGACCACCGCCCGCTCGTAGTACTCGGGGAGCGCCTCGCGCAGCGCCTCCTGGCGGGCCACCTCGGTCCCGATGCGGGCCTCGAGCAGGCGTCGGGGCGCCTTGCCCGGTCGGAAGCCGGGGATGCGGGCCTCACGGGCGATGCGCTTGAAGGCGGCGTCGACCGCCCGTTCGAACTCCTCCTCGTCGACCTCGACGACGAGCTTGACCCGGTTGCCCTCGAGAGGTTCGACACTGGTGCGCACCACGGCGGAGTGTAACGGGGCACCACCGTCCGACCGACCGGCCAGCCCGAAGCCATGCCCGGGGACGGCAGTAGTGTGTGCCACACGGGGAGTAGCGCAGCGGAAGCGCACCTGCTTTGGGGGCAGGAGGTCGCGGGTTCAAATCCCGCCTCCCCGACTCGTTGGCCGGAGGAGCACGAGCGCACCGGAGCCGGGATGGTCGAGTCGACCGCCGGTGTAGCTGGACCGTAGAGGAGGCGCCGCCACCGCCGCTGCCGGACGGCCCGGGGAGCCGAGAAGCTCGACGACGTGGCCGACGGCGACCGGGCGGCGGAGGGGCTCGACGTTGGCCGCTGTCCGATGGTGGGACAAAGCAAGGGTCCGGGTCGGAACATCACGGGCGGGACTCACCACGGCCTCGCCCGCTTCTCCTGCGCTTCCTCGAGGGAGGCGTAGAGCGTGCACCACGCGTCGGCGTTGGTCGTCATCGGCTGGAACCGGTCTCCTTGCACCCTCGTCCCATCAGTGAGCAGCCAGACATGGACGTGCACGGGGTGGCCGGGTTCCGGGGGATCGAACGGGCGTTCGAAGCGAGCGGTGACCACCAGTCCGGGAGCGCACGGATCGTCGTGCGCTCCTGGGGCGTTGTCGGGATCGATGGTCAGCAGAGCGTACTCACGCCGATCGGCCGGTCCGTAGAGCAACCGCTGGAAGACAACACGGCGAGGCCGGCCCCACGACGGATGCTCGGAGGAAGAGAGCCACATGGTGGTGCCTGGGGACACTGGCGTCATGGCATTGTTCCCGCGCCCAGGGGAAGTCCACTCTCGTCGATGACCACCTCGTCGTCGGCGGTTGGGGTAGAAGCGACCTCGGACCGGAAAGCCAGCTGCGAGGCCGAGTCGTCAAGGACGTGGCTCGAACCGAGGGGCGTGCTCCTCGGGCTCGATCCGGACGAAATCCGGGATGATGCCTCCCTCAGCCTCTTCGAATGTTGCGTAGCTCCAGCCTTCGGGCACGTTCGTCCGGGAGATCCAGATCCCGTGCCAGCAGTTTTCGCACCACATCGTGCCGTAGCCGATCCGATCGCGTGGTGAGGCGACGTACTGAACGTTGAGCTGCCTCGCACCGCACCGAGGACATTTCGCGGCGTCAACACTCTCAGTCCCCTTGGCGACGGAGCCGAACAGCTTTAGCCAGTCGAAGTAGGTCGATGTCATGGTCCCCCCTTCGAGTAGTACGACCACACCAATCTCGACGGTTAGCTGCTGGAGGCCGGCGCTCCCTTACCCGGCGCCGGTCCCGATGGTCGCCGGGCGCGGCTACCTGGTCAACGACGGCGACGCAACTGGTGCACCTGGCCCGGGCTGCCCCAGATGAGGGGCCGCAGCCCGGGACGGTCGAGGGGAAGGCGGGCCCGGTCCGAGACGGCGCGGGCGTGCCTGTGATAGGGCGCAGCGCACCGACGCTGTCGAGCTGCGCCGCCACACGCCGCACGTCAGCGGTTTGCACCTCTGGCCATTCCTGAGCGATCACGACCACCGACCCGCTCTCCATACGAGATACCTCCGCTCCGGTCAGGCCGTCGGGAACGGACCGGCCCGGCGCCAGGTAGGTGAGCCAGCCCACCACCGGCTGCGCCGGCTCCCGTTCACAGGCCTCACGGAGGCCGTTGAGGTCACCACTGCCCAGTCGGGGGTCCAAGCCTGCACCACCCCAGCGGGCAGGCTCTCAACTCCCTCGCGCTCATAGAGGTCAGCCGGGCCATCGGCGGCACCGGGAAGGTCGAGAACGAAGAAGTTCGAGACCCCCACGGCGGCGGTCCACGCCCCGCACGTCACGCTGACGGAGACCGGGACCGTGGTGTCGCCGTTCCAAGCCGACCAGGAGTACCCGCGCTCAGGGATGGCGCTGCCGTCGGAATCACGACGGTTCACGCCCCCTTCGAACACCTCCACCAGACGCGACTGCGGAACCTCCAGGGCCGCCAGTGCCCCCGATCTACTGCGACCCTTCGGCTTCCACCGCGCCAGCACCGGTGATCGCCCGGCGAATGATCGGAGGCAGCTGGACATCCGCGACGCGCACTCCTCGGCCGATTCAGGCCGGCTCCCCCAGTAGGCGCCGATGTACAGCGGCTCGCTCACCATCGCTCAACCGGCAGGAACATGAACCACGTCGATACTTCTGATTCCTCGCTGGTTCAGGAGGTTGCGAATGGCAAGCGCAGCATCAGGCTCGGCCACCGCCCAACGAATCGGGACACCGCCCGCAGCACCCACCTAGCTACTTCGTCCTGAAGAACTCGGCCGTTTCAACGTCGGTTCGCCCGCTTGGGGCTTGAACGGGGCCACCGTGGCCCCGTCCCGCCCTCTCGCTTCCACTCCCGCCGCCTGTCCGGTCCGTTCC
>JAHWKL010000162.1 GCA_019347915.1 Actinomycetota bacterium | reverse complement strand
GGTGGCGCGTGACGACCGGGCCATCGTCCGTAAGTTCACCAAGCCGGTCGAGGTCGACCTGGACGCCATGACCCTCAATGGCTTCCCCTTCCACGAGGGCCGCAGTGGGGCGCCGGTGCTGGACCAGGCCCCGGCCTTCGTCGACTGCGAGGTCCGCCACACGCTCGACGTGGGCAATCACACCTTCTTCGTGGGCGAGGTGGTCGACGCCGGCTTCCAGGCCGACGAGGACACGCCGGTGCTGCGCATGGAGGACACGAGGATGAACTACGGCGGATGACGCCACCCACCGCGCCGGTTCCCCGTCCCCGGCCGCAGCCGTGGCAACCGCAGCGGTTGGAGGAACAGCGGCGACATCCGCCACACTGGCGGGTATGAGCGACGATCCAGCGCTGCCGGAGATCGATGTGGGCCGGCTGGCCGAACTGCGGTCTGACGGGGCGTGGGTCCTCGACGTTCGCCAACCCGACGAGTACGAGGCCGGCCACGTGCCCGGCGCCCACCACATCCCTCTCGACCAGCTGGGAGCCCGCCACCAGGAGGTCCCCACCGACCGCGAGGTCTACGTGGTGTGCGCCCTCGGCGGCCGCAGCGCCATCGCCACCGAGGCGCTCAAGGGCGCCGGCTACCGGGCGGTCAACGTCGCCGGCGGCACCCAGGCCTGGGTCGACGCCGGCCATCCCGTCGTCGAGGGACCGGACCCGAGCTGAATCGCACCGCACCGGAGCAGGGAGACATCTCCCCTGCAGCCGCGCCACCGCTGGTCGACGACGACGAGACCCTCGCCGAGGTCGTCACCGCCCTCTCCTCGGTGCCGATCTACGCCGTGGACACCGAGTTTCACCGGGAGCGCACGTACTACCCCAAGCTGGCGCTGGTGCAGCTTGCCTGGACCGCCGGTCCGTTGGCGCCCGGCGGCGCACCAGGGGAGCACCACATCGTGCTGGTCGATCCGCTGGCCGTCGACCTGGCGCCGCTGGCCACGGTGCTGGACGGGCCGGGGTTGGCGGTGATGCACGCCGCCAGCCAGGACCTCGAGGTCCTCCAGCGGGCCTGCGGCACGGTGCCCTCGCGGCTCTTCGACACGCAGGTCGCCGCCGGGTTCCTCGGGTTCTCCACGCCCTCGCTCGCCGTTCTGGCCGACCGCGCCCTCGACGTGCACCTGCCCAAGACCAGCCGGCTCACCGACTGGCTGCAGCGCCCGTTGCGGGCCGACCAACGGCGCTACGCCGCCGACGACGTCGCCTACCTGCTGGAGCTCACCGCCATGCTCCAGGCCGAGCTGGCGGCCTGCGGTCGCCTCTCGTGGGCCGAGGCCGAGTGCGAGGAGCTGCGCCGGCGGCAGTGGGGACCGGGCCCTCCCGAGGCCGCCTGGCTGCGCCTGCGCGACAGCCGATCGCTGCGGGGGCGGGCCCGGGGCATCGCCCGGTCGGTGGCCGCCTGGCGGGAGCGGCGGGCGGCGTCGGTCGACCAGCCCGTGCGCTTCGTGCTGCCGGACCTGGCCGTGGTCGCCATCGCCAACGCCGCTCCCCGCAGTCTCGACGACCTCCGTGGCATCCGGGGGGTCGACCACCGGAACCTGCGGGGCCGGCTGGGCGAGGAGCTGCTCGCCGCCGTCGAGGACGGCCGCTCGGTGCCCGACCAGCACCTGCGCCTGGCCCCTCGCGACGACCTCGATCGCCGGCTGCGGCCGGCCCTCGCCCTCCTGGCGGCGTGGGTGAACCAGCTGGGACGGGAGTTGCGCATCGATCCCGCCCTCCTGGGCACCCGTGGCGACCTGACCGCCTTCCTCGCCGGCGATCCCGAGGCCCGCCTGGCCCGGGGCTGGCGCCAGGAGCTGGTGGGTCGCCTGGCCCGGCGGGTGGTCGACGGCGAGCTGGCGCTGGCCTTCGACCGGACCGGCGGCCTGGTCCTGGAGCGACGGTCGGGCGACGCGGTCGCCGTCGACCTGCCCCGGCCGACGGCGGCCTGGCTGGGCGACTAGGACACCGGAGGCGGAGGCCTACGCCGGGCGCAGCACGACGGCCTGGTCCGGGCCCAGCCGGTCCCGCCACGGGACGCCGTCCTCCCCGTCACTGGCCAGCTCCACCAGCCAGCTCCCGTCGAGGGCGAGCGGCTGGTCGGTCTCGGTGAAGTTGACCGCCACGGTACGCCGGTCACCGTCCGCCTCCCGGGTCCACGCCAGCACGCCGTCGGACGAGGGCACCACCTCGAGTCGGCCGAGCGACAGGGCCGGGCTCGCCCGGCGGGCGGTCAACAGGCGGCGGTAGAGGTGCAGGATGGAGCCGTCGTCGTGGGCCAGCGTGGCGGTGTTGCGCTGCTCGGGCTCCGGCGGCCATGGCAGCCACGGCTGCCCGTGCCAACCGTGGCCGGGGCCAGGTTCCCACGGGATGGGGGCGCGGCACCCGTCCCGGCCACCAGGGTCGACCATCCGGTCGGGCGGCACCTCGGCGTCCTCCAGGCCCAGCTCCTCGCCGGCGTAGAGGAAGGGTGTGCCCCGCAGGGTGAGCAGGAGCACCGCCGCCGCCCGGGCCCTCGCCTCGCTGCCGTAGCGGGTGCGGTGCCGGGGGTTGTCGTGGTTGGACAGCACCCACGTGGGCCACCCTCCGACCGGCGCCACGTGCCGGTCGACCTCGTCGAGCCGCTGGCGCCAGAGGGCGGCGTCCCACGGCGTGTACAGGGGCGGGAAGTTGAAGGCCAGGTGGAGCTCGTCGCCGGCGCCGTAGTAGGTGGCGACCCGGGCGGTGTCCAGCAGGTAGACCTCCCCGACCATCATTCGGTCGCCGGGGTAGCTGTCGAGCAGGGCCCGGATGTCACGTAGCAGGGCGTGGGTGGTGTGGTGGTCGTTGGTGGACGACTTGGGCAGGCGGGCCGCTTCGGGGGTGTCGTCGGGCAGCGCCGGGTCCTTGCCGATGGCGTGGACCACGTCGGCCCGGAACCCGTCGACGCCCCGGTCGAGCCAGAAGCGCAGGACCTGGTGCATGGCTTCCACCACGCCGGCCTCGGCCCAGTTGAGATCGGGCTGCTCGGGGAGGAAGAGGTGCAGGTAGTACTGGCCCGTGGCCTCGTCGAAGGTCCACGCCGGCACGTCGGCGAACGCCGCCCGCCAGTTGTTGGGCGGCCCTCCGCCCGGGGCGGGGTCCCGCCAGACGTACCAGTCACGGCGAGGATGGTCCCGCGACGTGCGCGACTGGACGAACCAGGGGTGGCGGTCGGAGGTGTGGTTGGGAACCCAGTCGAGGATCACCCGCACCCCCCGGGCGTGGGCGTCCTCGAGCAGGTGGTCGAAGTCGTCGAGGGTCCCGAAGAGCGGATCGATGTCGCAGTGGTCGCTGACGTCGTAGCCGAAGTCGGCCATGGGGGAGCGGTAGACCGGCGACAGCCAGAGGGCGTCGACACCCAACCAGACGAGGTGGTCGAGGCGGCCGCGGATGCCCTCCAGGTCGCCCACGGCCACGCCGTCGGGTCTCGGTCCCGAGTCGGCGAACGACCGGGGATAGATCTGGTAGATCACCGCCGACTTCCACCAGGGCGCCGCCACGGCCGCCAGCCTAGGAGAGGGCCCGGCTTCCTTTGGCCGGTGTCCTCCAGGCGATAAACTCCCGCCAGGTCACCGTTCGAGACGGGAGACACCGTGGTGAAAAAGGGTCGCCATCGCCGCTACGAGGAAGCACGCGCGGTCAAGCGCGCCTCGAGCGAGCTCCAGCTCGGCGACGTGGGGTTCATCGAGGTGGAGCCCTGCCCCGAGTGCGGGGCCGAGCCCTCGTCCGAGCACGCGTCGTGGTGCCTCCACGAGGAGGACGACGACGTGGACGAGATCGTCGGCGAGGCCTGACGGGCCCCTGGGCCCGCGGTCTTGACCACGGCGGTCGGCGCTTTATGCTGCCCTCGGTGCCACCGTCGCTGCGTCTCCCCAAACCGGCGGCAGCTGGCCTGTTGGCGGCCTCGTTGCTGGCCGCCGCCTGTGGGCAGGCGCCTTCCGAGGGGTCGCTGGCCCGGGCCCAGCCTGTCGTCCCCCTCGCCGCCGAAGTGCCCGAGGCCCTGCTCGACGACGTGGGCGACGTGGCCGGCATGCTGCCTGCCGGCGACGAGGTGGACCAGCTGCTGGCGCAGCCGCCTCCGACCGAGCCGCCGCCTGCGGTCAGCCCACCACCGGCACCGCCCAGCACCGAACCTGCGCCCCCCCCGGATCCGGCGCCGGCACTTCGCAGCGCGCCGGCCCGGGCCGTCGACGTCTACGCCGGGCTGGGCACGTGGATCGACACCTACGACTGGAGCCACACCTTCGGCAAGGACGGGCCGCTGGTGGAGGTCGCCGACATCGACCGCATGGCCGACGTCGGCGTGCAGACCCTCTACGTGCAGACCTCTCGGTGGAACGCCTCGGCCGACGTGCTCGAGCCTGAGCGCTTGTTGCCTCTCATCGAGCGGGCCCGGGCCCGGGGCATGTCGGTGGTGGCGTGGTACCTCCCCACGCTGGTCGACCCCCAGACCGACCTGCGCCGCCTCCTCGCTGCCGCCGCCCTCCCCGTCGACGCCGTGGCCGTCGACATCGAGCCCGACGTGGCCGACGTGGCGGAACGCAACCGAAGGCTGCTGTGGCTCAGCCACGAGCTGCGCCACGCCCTGCCCGACACCGCGCTGGCCGCCATCCCGTACGCACCGGTGGCCATGGAGGTCATCAACCCCGGTTGGCCG
>JAHWKL010000161.1 GCA_019347915.1 Actinomycetota bacterium | reverse complement strand
CGTGACCGCGAAGTCAAAGGACGACATCTTGGAGAAGCTCCGGAGCCCGATGATCCGGACGTAGAAGATGATGCCCGCGAGCATCATCCCCGCGGACAGCAGGACAAACCCAATCTGGCTCCATGAGCTCGTGATTTCGGCAGACGTCATGGCCGGAGCATGGCAGCGGGTCCAGGACGATGCGACTCCGGCGTGTTCGTGCCCGGCCGATGAAGTGAAGACGGCACCATCGCCGCGGCAACCGCGCTAGCGGCTGAACGCACCACGCATGCGGTCTCACACGCCCGTCACCGCACCGACGCCGGCTCGCGCGGCTCGCCGGCCAGCGCGAACGGTTGATCGGCGTGCTCAGGTGCCGGCGACGTCTCCCGGTTACGCCCTGACTAGGACCTTTGCGATCGGCACCTCGGGGCGGTACCGATTCGTCGATCGGATACGCTGAAGTCCGTGGCTGACGAGATCGCCATCACTGTGATCGCCACCGTCGTCCTCGCAGTAAGTGCTCTCGGTGCCGCCATCGGGTATCGATTGAGCCGAGCACCTCAGCGAGATCGACGCCGCACCCTTGTTATCGCCTTGATCATCGCAGCCGTATCGCCGCTTCTCCACGCTGGTGTGGTGGTGGTCTGGCCTGGGCTCCTTTCGGCTCTCGCCGCCTCCGGTCTCGGTCGCCGTCGTCTTAGCGGTCCGAGGCATAGCCAGGCGTGAGTGCCGTTTTCAACGCCTAGTCGCCGACGTCCAGGCCAGCGCGAAGGAGCGATCGGTGCTCGTCGCCGTCGACGCCGAGCCGTCGGCATCCGCCGGTCGAGGCCCGCGCTAGCGGCACGTCGGAGCGGCCACCACAACTCGATGGTCTGGCAGTGGTAGGTGCTCGAGTGTCGTGCTTGATTGCCGTTTGGTTTAGCCGTTGCCCTCGCGAGTGGATCGCCACGACGTTCCATCCCGCAGGTGGGCAGCGGGTGATGGCCAGGCGCTGAGCGGCCCTGCCGAAATCTCGGCTTGCTCGCCCCTGCCTGACCCGTAGTGTCCACCACGTTCGTGCCCCGCCCACCCCGGGATATGTCCATCGCCTCGACGGTGGGGGTACCGCCGGCCACGCTCGATGCGCTGACAGTGCGGCCGTCGACCACGTGGGCGTTAGCGGAGCGTCACGGGCGCATGGGAAGCCTCCGACGAGTGGGTGCGGTAACAGCTCCACACTCCCCCGGAGGTTTCCTCATGGGTCGATTCCTGTCAGCAAGGTCCTCCGTGGGCAACTACAGCTAAGGCAGGGCCGACGGAGCCCCCGCCAACGGAGCCGGGAGGACCGCTGTGGGCGGCGGCAGGGGCGGCAGCTCGACGGGCAACTGGGCGATGGCGGGCTGCACCGAGGCGGTCGTCGGTGCCGAAGGCACTGCCTGGACAGTCGACGTCGTTGGCAGAACCTCTGTGACGGTGGGAGCGAGGTCCGGAACCGGGGCGTCCAGCGCCAGCGGGGGGAGGGTGGCAACAAGGTCGGGAGCGGTGGCGACGAACGCCAGCGGGGGGAGGGTGGCAACAAGGTCGGGAGTGGTGGTGACGAGCGCCAGCGGGGGGAGGGTGGCAACAAGGTCGGGAGCGGTGGCGACGAGCGCCGGCACGGACGTGGGAACGACAGCGACCGAGGTCACCGGTGCCAGGACCGTCCCCGACAGAGCGGTCAGGGCGCCGATCATCGTGGCGGCCACGGCGGCCCCACCGACGAGCCCACCGACCGGGCCCAGCAGGTCCGGGACGGCACCGGCCAGTCCACCCAGGACCGGGGTCACGAGGCCGGTGACAGCGCCCAGCACGGCGGGCAGCAAGCCGGTGACGATGCCCAGCACGGCCGGCAGCAAGCCGGTGACGATGCCCAGCACGGCCGGCAGCAAGCCGGTGACGATGCCCAGCACGGCCGGCAGCAAGCCGGTGACGATGCCCAGCACGGCCGGCAGCAAGCCGGTGACGAGGCCCAGCACGGCCGGCAGCAAGCCGGTGACGATGCCCAGCACGGCCGGCAGCAAGCCGGCGCTGGCCGCCGTGGATAGCACAACGGAAGCGCCGAGCAGCGCCAGGCCCGCGAGGCCCGCCCGTGCCAGCCGTCGACGGAGCTGTGCGGACGTGGTTGTGAGGTATGCGGTGGTACCGGCCCCCTTCGACCTCGTTTCGTAACGAGGGGGGGACGGCCACTCCTCTGAAGACGAGTGATGCCACCACGCCGGCTGGTCCGACCTACCTGGGTCTTCGGTGGCCTCTGTGAAAGGCTCTAGCAGTATGGGTCGCACCTGTTGAATCCTCATGATGTCGTTCCTTGGAGTCGCACCGAGTTTGTCGGGAGGGGCTGCGGGGTTGCCCTCACAAGAGAGGATCACGTCGCGGGCTCGATGACGATGGTCAATGACGTATCGATCGAGACAGGTTCGCGTCTAGCGTCGCGGCGGCGATAGCTCAGACCGCTCGGTGGTCGGGGTACGACCAACGAGACGTACGCATGGAGCCGACGGCGGCGGCGACGGGATGGTCGGTCTCGGCGTAGTGCTCGAAAGCGTGGTCGCGGGGCGAGCCTTCGGCGCATCCCACATGGCCGCAGGTGACACAGACCCGTAGGATCACGCTGTCAGCGCCGGAGGCGAGGCACTCCTCGCAGAAGGCCAGGTCGGCCTGCTCGCCCCGGGTGATGTTTGTCGATTCGCGCATGTCCACGGGCCCTCGCTCATCAGCATGACGCTGGCGGAGGGATAGACAAATGGCCAATGCCGTCTCGATCGATGCCTACGCCAGCGACGTCTCCACCAGATGCTCGGCGGTCTGCACCAGCGCCTTGACCACCGGGGAGCTGTCGTCGGCTCTCCATGCAAGCCCGACGTCGACCTTGGGGACCGGCTCGACGAAGGGACGGTACACGACCCCCTCGACGTTCAACTGGCGTGCGGTAGTGGCGGTGACGATGGTGACGCCGATCGTGGCCAGCACACCGCGAACCATGCCCTCCTGGCTCACCTCCTCGGCCACCACCTGCGGGCTGTAGCCATGACGGAGGAACACCGAGGTGATGATCGTGTCCCACGAACCGGGTGACCAGTGCCGGGCGAACCACACGAGCGGCTCGGCCGCGATCTGCTCGGCTGTCACCTCGGCCAGCGCCGCCAGGCGGTTGCGCTCGGCCACGGCCGCCACCAGCGGCTCCGTGGCGACCCGCAGGCAGTTCAGATCGTTGAAGTCGCCGAGAGGCATCCAGAAGAAGGCCGCATCGATGGCGCCCTCCTGGAGCTGGATGCGGCACTCCTCGTCGTACTGCGTCGACAAGGTGAGCTCGACCCGGGGACGCTCGGCTCGGAACTGATCCACGACGGCGGCTGGCGCGCCGCGGTCGGTTCCGTTGGCGTAGGCCAGTCGGAGCCGACCTTCCTTCCCGTGGCCCGCCTGGCGGACAAGGGCGATGGCGTCGTCCGCCTGGTCGAGGAGGCCACGGGCCAAGTCGACGAGGAGGCGGCCTGGCTCGGTTAGCTGCACCCGGCGGCTGGTGCGGTCGAAAACCTGTACTCCCAACTCCTGCTCGAGTCGCCTGATCTGCTGGCTCAACGCCGGCTGGGCGATGTGCTCACGCTCGGCGGCCCGCCCGAAGTGCAGCTCCTCGGCGACGGTGAGGAAGTAGCGCAGCTGGCGTAGCTCCACTGGCTGTTCCCCCTCTGTCCCCTCGTCCCCCGTCGGGGGGGCCGCGGCCGCAAAAACCATATCTGCCCTGCTCTGCCGCGGTGAGGGAGCTGGGGCCCCACATGGAGGAGGGGGCACTCTGCCGGGTCGCGCGGCCCGGTGTCACGCCCGATCAGGAAATCGGCAGCGCTTCGGCCGGTGGCCGACGCAGTTCCCAGCTGGTTGCCCACGACGCTCCCGAGCGGCACTTCTCGCGCCCGCTACCCGGCGTTTCAGGGCAAACTCGGCGACTGATCGCGCCCGCGGTGTTCTTCGGCTGGCGATGGGGGTGCGGCGTGGTGTCGTCTAATCGTGTGCGGCCATCCATGGGGTGAAGAGTTTCGGTTCGCCGTCGCCGAGCTGTGCTCGCATCGTCTCGTTCGGGGTGCCGAGGACCTCGCCGGTGACGGTGGCGGTGGCCATGAGCGGTTCCATGAGGTGGCCGATGTTGGCGAAATGCGCCAACGCGGCGTCGGCGTCTTGGTATCGCTCGAAGACGATTGCCTCGCTCTCGTCGTCGCTGAAGAACACCTCGTACTGCAGGGTGCCTGGGTCTCGGGTTCGCACGATCTCCATGGCTTGCTCAGTCAGACGCTTCCACTCGTCGAGCTTGCCGGGGTGGATCTTGACCCGTGCGATGCCCTTGATCTCGTCCATTGAACGACCTCCAGTCGACTCAGCGAGGAACGGCGGAGTTCTATACGACCAGATCGTCGCGGATCGCCGGCAGCGCGATCGCCGTGATCGTTCCCGCCGCCGTCGACGAACCGGGTCACGTCCTCCATGTGCCGGTCGGGGCGCGCCGAATGCCGGATGGCCGGCGGCAGCACCACCGGAGATCAGGAAATCGCGGGCGGCAGCCGTCCGAGCTCGTCCGGCAGGCCGTACCGCTGACGAACGCCTAATACACGGGTGATCCTCGTGGCATCCGCGTGTCTTCCACCGGCGCCGGACAGCATGCCGCGATGAGCCAATTCCCGTGCCTGACCCGTTCGTCGTCCACCCGGGGCGAGACCCGCTTCCGC
>JAHWKL010000160.1 GCA_019347915.1 Actinomycetota bacterium | reverse complement strand
TGTCGGCGGGCGCCACCGGCGGCCTCCATGCCGCCCTCATGGCCTTCGTCGCCTTCTACGTCTCGTGCATGGCCCTCGTCTGGTGGTGCTACCTGCGCCGCAGCTTCGCCCTCCGCCGGGCTCCCAACCTGGCCTGGGCCCGCCCCTGAGGGCCCTGAGGGCCCGGCGCAGAACTACTTGCCCGATCTAGTGAGGAACCTCGCAAGTGGAAGGGCCTGCGGACGCGCAGGTAGTTCTGCGCCGGGTCCTGACGCCCTACCATGACGGAGATGTCCGAGATGTCCCCCCGGCGCCGTCGTCGGCACCTCCTGGTCAAGACGGTCGTCGCCCTGCTGGTGAGCAACCTCGCCGTGCAGGGTGTCGTCGCCGCCCCGACCGAGGTCCCGCCGGTGCTGGCCCGGGCGCCCGAGGTCCGGCCGCCGCCACCCCCTCCCCCGCCGCCGCCACCACCACCACCGCCGGAACCGGCACCCCCGCCGGCGCCGGCCGGCGTGGTGGTCATCGGCACCATCGAGATCCCCCGCCTGGGCCTGGCCGCGCCGCTCCACCAGGGCATCGAGCTCAGCACCATCGACCACGGTCCCAGCCACTGGCCGGGCACCGCCCTGCCGGGCCAGCCCGGCAACGTCGTCGTCGCCGGTCACCGGGTCACCAACACCCGCCCCTTCCGTCACCTCGACACCCTGCAGCCGGGCGATCCCGTCATCTTCACCGTCGAGGGACACCGGTGGGTCTACCGGGTGACCGGCCACGAGGTGGTCGACGAGTACGCCATGTGGATCACCGACCAGACGGCGGAGCCCACCGCCACCCTCTTCGCCTGCCACCCGCCGGGTTCCGCCAAGTACCGCTGGGTCACCCGCCTGGCCCTCGAGGGCGCCGGCTGAGCTCGGCCTCGGCCACCCTGCCGGTGGGTTGCGGGTCCTGTCACCCAGCGGGACCCCTCCCACCCCTCGCTGGCGCTCGGGGCGGGCCCCTCCCCTGGGTGCCACCCGCAACCCACCTACCTGCCGCCGCCGGGCTCAGGGCAGGCGGGTGAGGAAGTCCTGGGCGAGCGGGGCGGCCACTGAGCCTCCGAAGCCGCCGCCCTCCACGAGGACGGAGAAGGCCAGGTCCCCCCGGAACCCGATGAACCAGGCATGGGTGCGGGGCGGCCGGCCGGTGCCGTACTCGGCGGTGCCCGTCTTGCCCGCCACCGCCACACCGGGGACCTGCGCCTCGGTGCCCGTGCCCTCGGCCACCACCAGGCGCATGAGCTCCTGCAGGGTGGGGGCCACCCCCCCGGGGAGGACCTGCGCCGGCAGGGCCGCCGGCGGGACCACCAGCGAGGGCGGATGCCAGGCTCCGGACGCCACCCCCGCCGCCACCGTGGCCATCTGGAGCGGGCTGGCGGTGACGCGGCCCTGGCCCAGGGCGGCGGCGGCGTGGTCCACGGGCCCGGAGGCCTCGGGGAAGCTGCCGACGGCCACGGGCACCGGCAGCTCCCAGTCGCCGTTGAAGCCGTACCCCTCGGCGGCGGCACGGAGCTGGTCGGGCTGGAGCTGCTCGGCCAGCTGCACGAAGGCGGTGTTGCAGCTCCGGAAGAAGGCAGTGCGGAAGGGGATGTCGCCCAGGACCTCGCCTCCGGCGTTGGAGAAGGAGAAGCCGCCGACGGAGGCCCGGGCCGGGCACGAGACGGGCGTGTCCGGGGTGATGCCAGCCTGGAGCAGGGCGGTGGCCGTGACCACCTTGAACGTGGACCCCGGCGGGTACTGCCCGGCCAGGGCGCGGTTGAACCCCGACACCGGCCGGTTCGCCACCGCCCGCACCTGCCCCGTGGTGGCATCGACGGCGACCAGGGCCGAGGGGCCCGGCGCCTCGGCGAGAGCCGCCTCCGCCGCAGCCTGCACCCGGGGGTCGATGGTGGTGGTCACCGGCGACGAGCTGGCGCCGGGGAAGACCTCGAGCACTTCGGCGACCGTGCCGTCGGGGCCGAGCAGCTGCACCTCGCCGGCCGCCTCCCCGCCCAGCTGGGCGTCGAAGGCCTCCTGCAGCCCGGAGACGCCCACCACGTCCCCGGCGGCGTAGTCGAGGCCCCGGGCCCTCGCCGCCTCCTCGTCGAGCGTTCCCACGCTGCCCAGCAACTGCGCCGACAGCGCTGGCAGGGAGGGTGAGTCGGGACCGGTGAGGGGGGCACCATCCACGGCCAGTATCGGCTCCCGGGCCGGGCGGGCCCGGGACCGGTCGAGGCGCAGACCCTCCTGGAGGGCGGGGTGGACGGTGGCCGGCGACCACGACACCGCCCAACGGGGACCGTCGGGGTCGGCCGCCCCCACCGGCAGCGTGTCGTCGGGCGCCGCCTCCCCGGACGCCACCTCGCCCCCGCCGGCCACGACCTCGGGCGCCGGCGGCAGCTCGTCGGGCTCGGCCAGGACCAGCTCGAGCCGGCCCCGGTAGCTCCAGGTGCCGAGGCCGGCCAGGTCGAGGTCGGCCTCGAAGGGCACGGTGGCCGTGTCGTCGTCGCCGACCACCGCGGGGCCGGGGCGGAACCGGGCGTCTCGAACCTGCAGCCGCTCGGCCACCCCGGCGGTGACCTCCTCGAAGGCGGGCGCCGGGTCGGCGACCAGCGCCCGCATGGCCGGTACGTCCTGGCGCTCCCAGGCACCGAGGTACTCCTCGGCCACGGCGGCCACCAGCGTCTCGGGCGGCGGCTTGCCGACGCCCCCCACCTTGCCCACGGCGGCCAGCAGGCCGATGAGCAGGACCAGGGCCACAGCAGCAGCGGTGACGACCGTCAACACGGGGGCGACGAAGCCGTGGTGCTCCCGCCCGCCGCCGGGACTCGTACTCATGTACGACCAGTATCCCCGCTTTGGTCATAAGCATGGTGGACGGTCGCGGCGAAGACCTGCCGTTCCGCCGACCGGTGCCACGGCGGGCGTCGGTGGGCCCGCGATCAGGCCGTGGCCGGGGCTGCGGTGGCGGCCGCCAGCTCGCCCAGGACCCTGCGGACCTCGACCGGGTCCTTGGTGCGGCGCATGGGCGGGAGGCTGCGGACCAGCGTCCAGCGGTACGAGGCCGTGGCCAGACGGCGGTCGAGCACCGCCACCACGCCCCGGTCGTGCGACGAGCGCACCAGGCGACCGACGCCCTGCGCCAGGAGCACGGCGGCCTGCGGCAGGTCGACGGCGGCGAAGGCGTTGCGCCGGGCCCGGGTGGCGGCATCCCGCCGGGCGGCAGCCAACGGGTCGTCGGGACGGCGGAACGGCAACCGGTCGACCACGACCAGCGAGCACGTCGGCCCCGGAGCGTCGAAGCCCTGCCACAGGCTCATGGTGCCGAGCAGGACCGACGTCTCGTCGTCGAGGAAGGCCTGGTGCAGCAACGGCGGCGGGAGCGTCCCCTGGACCAGGAGCTTCCAGGGAAGGCGCCCCGACAAGTGGGCCTCAGCGGCCTCCACGGCACGCCGGCTGGTGAACAGCGCCAGCGTGCGACCGCCGGCGGCCCGGACGAGTCCTTCCAGCTCGTCGAGCATGGCGGGCTCGTAGTCCCGGCTGCGAGGGTCGGGAAGGTGGGCGGCGCAGTAGAGCAGCGCCTGGTCGGAGTAGTCGAAGGGGCTGCCCACGTCGAGCCCCCGCCACGCCGGGCCCGGGGCCGCCTGCCCTTCTCCGGCGCCGCTCGCCTCCTCGTCGTCGCCAGCGGTGCCACCGGCGGTGCCGGCGTGGCGATCGAGCCCCAGCCGCCACGCCGTCGGGGCCAGGCTGCCGTCCACGGCCAGGGTGCCGCTGGTGAGCACCACGGTGGCCGAGGCGAACATCCGCTGGGCCAGCTCGGCGCCGACGTCGACCGGTGCCATGCGCAGGGCCGGCGCCGGGCCGCCCTCGACCCACGCCACCTCGTCGAGGCCCAACTCGCCCGCCCACCGCAGATCGCTGGCCAACCCGCCGGCCAGCTTCAACACCCGCTCCCGCCGGGTGGCGGCGTCTCCCCCGACCTCGAGCTGGCGGGCGGCGGCCGACGCCGCGGCGGCGGCTTCGGCGCCGGCGAGCAGGGCCACGGCGAGCTCGCCGTCGCCCGGGTCGACGCGGTCGCCGTCCCGGCCGTCGAGAACGCCGTGCAGCCTGGCCCCGGCGGCTTCGAGACCGGCGGCAGCGGGGTGGTCGGCGGTGAACAGTCCCCGGCAGGCCCGAGCGAGGTTGACGAAGCGGCCGGGCGAGATGGTCGCGCCCAACGTCGCCGTGGCGATGTCCTCCAGGGCATGGGCCTCGTCGACGACGACCACCTCGTGCTCGGGCAGGACGGCTCCGTCGCTGGCCAGGTGGGCGCCGTAGAGGTGGGTGTTGACCACGACCACGTCGGCCTCCGCCGCCCGCTGGCGGGCGTCCTCGGCGAAGCAGGTGTCGCCGTGGGCGCAGCGGGAGGCACCGGGGCACTCCCCGACACCCACCGACAACCGGGACCACTCGCCGTCGGGCACCACGAACGGGAGGTCGGCCCGGTCACCGGTCGGGGTCTCCTCCACCCACGCCACCACCTCGGCCAGCCGGCCCCCGTCGACGTCGGCACCCTCGAGCAGAGCACCCTGGGCCGGGCCGGTGCCGTCACCTGCTCCGGCGACGTCGGCGAGGGCGGCCCGGCACAGGTAGTTCGACCGTCCCTTCAGCAGGGCCCAGCTGAAGTCCAGTCCGAGGCAACCGTGCAGGAACGGCAGGTCGTGGGCCACCAGTTGCTCCTGGAGCGCCTTGG